>CACZYN010000006.1:0-11667 GCA_902785445.1 uncultured Anaerovibrio sp. | reverse complement strand
TGAAGAATTATATGCACTGGCCAGGGAGAAAAAATTGGTGTTGATGGAGGCTATTAAAACGGCCCATGTACCTGGCTTTCTTCGCCTGCTCAGTACAGTGAAGAGCGGAACCATAGGTGAAGTGCGGGATGTTGAAGCCTGCTTTACCCGTCTGACACGTGACGAGCTGCGTGAACTTACCGATGTGGAGTGTGGGGGGAGCTTTACGGAGTTTGGCAGTTATGCCCTGTTGCCAATATTGAAGATTTTAGGATTGGACTATGACAGTGTGGAGTTCAAGATGTTCTTGGCGGAAAATGGTGTGGATGTGTATACTAAGGCCTATTTCACATATCCCAAGGCTATTGCTACTGCTAAGACAGGATTAAAGGTAAAATCCGAGGGGCAGTTGCTCATATCTGGTACCAAGGGCTATATTTTGGTTCCATCCCCATGGTGGCTTACCCATGAGTTTGAAGTATGCTACGAGAATAGGGAGCAGAACCAGAAAATTTCCACTCGGTTTTTAGGTGGAGGATTACGGTACGAATTAAGTGATTTTATCTCTACAATTAATGGGTACGGTAAGAGCGAGTACAAGCTTACGGCTGCTGAAAGTATAGCTTTGGCTGAACTTATGGAAAAGTTTTTGGCGGCCAGAAAGAAGTTGCAGGAGGCGACCAAGCGGTGAAAAAAACAAAAATATGGGCCCACCGGGGAGCTTCTGGGTGGGATAAGCAATATGCCCCAGAGAATACTATGCCGGCCTTTGAGAGAGCAATAACCATGGGGGCAGATGGCATCGAGACAGACGTGCAGCTCACCAAAGATGGCATATTGGTGTTATGCCACGATGAACGCTTAGAAAGGGTAAGTGACGGCTGTGGCTGGCTAAAGGATTATACTTTAGCTGAGTTGAGGGGAATTTCTTTTAGCAAAACCCACCCAGAGTTTGGCAAAACGGAGATTCCCACCCTGGAGGATTTGCTCTATCTTTTGCGGGATACGGATCTGGAGCTGAATTTGGAATTAAAGACGGGAGCTATCTATTATGGTGGCTTAGAAGAAAAGACCATTGACTTAGTGCATGCCATGGGAATGGATGAACGGGTAATATACTCAACCTTTAATCATTATTCTTTAAAAAAGGCTATGGAATATGACCGGACTAAGAGATATGGTTCTCGTTTTGGTGTGCTTTCCGGGGATTTGATAGGGAAAGCGTCAGATTATGTACAGGCACTGGGAGCGGATGCTTACCATCCATCATATACTCAGATGAAGGAATTTGCCCTGAAAGAATGCCATGAAAAAGGTATAAAGGTTCACCTTTGGACCATAGATATGAAAAGCGAAATAAAACGCTGGGCGGACTTGGGTGTTGATGCTATTATCACTGACTGCCCGGACAGCGGCAGAAGAGTGGTGGACGGGGATATGAGCTGGTGGCGCGGATAGGAAAAGTAACTGTGGTTTAAATTAAATAGACTTTATTCGATGGATTAGATGCAGGATTAGTATATAGATGGTAGAGAATGGAGCAGTTCATGAAAAAAGCACTTATAACCGGTGTAACCGGTCAGGATGGTTCATATTTAGCAGAGTTTTTATTGGAAAAAGGCTATGATGTACATGGTATAATTCGTCGTTCGTCGGTAGATTATAGAGAGCGTATTGCCCATTTGGAGGGAAAACCACATTTTCATCTTCATTATGGTGATATGGGAGATTCCATGGGCTTGATGGCGGTTATTAGCAGTGTTCGTCCAGATGAAATATACAATTTGGCTGCACAAAGTCATGTGCAGGTTTCTTTTGATACCCCTGAATTTACGGCGGATGTGGATGCCACAGGGGTATTACGCGTTTTGGAGGCAGTTCGCTTATCAGGATTAAAGGACACATGTCGTATTTATCAGGCATCTACCTCGGAGCTCTATGGCAAGGTGGAAGAAGTACCACAAAATGAAAAGACACCATTCCATCCATTTTCTCCCTATGCAGTGGCTAAACTGTATGGTTTTTGGATTACCAAGGAATACCGTGAAGCATATAATATGTTTTGTTGCTCGGGAATTCTTTTTAATCATGAATCCGAGCGGCGGGGAGAGACATTTGTTACCCGAAAGATTACTCTGGCGGCGGCCCGCATAGCACAAGGGAAGCAGGAAAAGCTTTATCTTGGCAATATGGACAGCCTCAGGGATTGGGGCTATGCCAAGGATTATGTGGAATGTATGTGGTTGATTTTACAAAATGATACCCCAAAGGATTTTGTTATTGCTACTGGCGTGCAGCATTCTGTACGGGAATTTTGTCAACTGGCCTTTCATTATGCTGGAATTGAATTGGAGTTTAGAGGAAAAGGCCTGGATGAAAAAGGAATCGATAAAGCAACCGGTAAGGTAATAGTCGAAGTTAGTCCAGATTTTTATCGGCCTACAGATGTAGTGAACCTTTGGGGAGATCCTACCAAAGCAAAGAATGAATTAGGCTGGAATCCTACCAAGACTTCTTTTGAGGAATTAGTACAAAGAATGGTTAAGTATGATATGGAAAAGGTAGCAACGGAGAGGCTGACGGATAGGGTTAATTTGGCAGAGTTCTTGGAAAAGGGCGTTGTAAAATGATGGAAAAGGATTCAAAAATATATGTGGCCGGCCATCAAGGTATGGTTGGTTCTGCTATTGTCAGAGAATTAAAACGACAGGGATACGACAATATTATTACCAGAACCCACAAGGAATTGGATTTGTGTCGTCAGGAGCAGGTGGAAACATTCTTCAGGGAAGAAAAGCCGGAATATGTTTTTTTGGCAGCTGCCAAAGTAGGCGGTATAGTGGCTAATTCTCAGGCCTTGGCCGATTTTATGTATGACAATATGATTTTGGAGATGAATGTCATACATTCCGCTTGGAAAAATGGTTGTAAGAAACTGGAGTTCTTGGGTTCATCCTGCATATATCCCCGGATGGCACCACAGCCAATGAAGGAAAGCTGCCTTTTGACCTCGGAGTTGGAGAAAACAAACGAAGCTTATGCTTTGGCAAAAATTTCCGGGCTAAAGTATTGTGAATATTTAAATAGACAGTATGGTACTGATTATATTTCCGTAATGCCGACTAATTTGTATGGCCCCAATGATAATTATCATCCTGAACATAGCCATGTCCTTCCGGCATTGATTCGCCGTTTCCACGAAGCAAAAGAAACTGGCGATAAGAGTGTTACCTGTTGGGGAGATGGCTCCCCGCTGCGGGAATTCCTCTATGTGGAGGATTTAGCTAATCTTTGCGTGTTTCTTATGAATAATTACAGTGGTAATGAAACCGTTAATGCTGGGACAGGCAAGGAAATCAGTATTAAAGAATTGACTAAATTGGTTGCTAAAATTATAGGCTATACCGGAGATATTCTGTGGGATACTTCCAGACCAAACGGCACTCCTCGTAAGCTGTTGGATGTATCCAAGGCAACTGCCCTGGGCTGGACCTATAAAACGGAATTGGAAGATGGTATTAGACTGGCTTATAAGGATTTTTTGAGTAATCCTATGCGGGCGGAAAGATGATGCAAGGATTAATGAGGATGGGTATTTGCATAACAGATATATGGTGAGTATATGAGAGACTATGAAAATCTGAAAATAGCCGTAGCTGGCACAGGGTATGTGGGCTTGTCCATGGCGGTGCTATTATCTCAGCACCATGATATGGTAGCTGTGGATGTAGTTGAAGATAAAGTTAAAAAACTGGATAGTAAAGTATCCCCTATTCAGGATGAATATATTGAAAAATATTTACAGGAAAAGCGTCTTAGTTTGTCCGCTACATTAAATGGAGCTAGCGCGTATAAAGAGGCTGATTTTGTTGTGATTGCCACGCCAACGAATTATGACCCGGTAACCCAACATTTTGACTGTTCATCAGTGGAGGCTGTTATTGAACAGGTGCTGAAATACAACGATACTGCCATTATGGTGATAAAGAGTACAATTCCTGTGGGCTATACAGAACACATACGGGAAAAGTACGGAACCAATAGAATTATCTTTTCTCCTGAGTTCTTGCGGGAATCCAAGGCACTGTATGATAATCTATATCCCAGCAGAATAATTGTAGGTTGCGATGACAGCAGCAGAGAGTGGGCAGAAATATTTGCCAGACTCTTGCAGGAAGGTGCCGAGAAAGAAAATATAGATACATTATTTATGGGATTTGCTGAAGCTGAAGCAGTAAAGCTCTTTGCCAATACATATTTGGCACTTCGGGTATCGTATTTTAATGAACTGGATACATATGCTGAGATGAAAGGGTTAAATACAAAGGATATAATTCAGGGGATTGGATTGGATCCGCGTATTGGTACGCATTATAATAATCCGTCCTTCGGTTATGGTGGGTATTGCTTGCCAAAGGATACGAAGCAGCTTTTGGCGAATTATGCAGATGTACCTCAAAATATGATAAGTGCCATAGTAGAAAGTAATCGTACTAGAAAAGACTTTATTGCCGATCAGGTGCTGAAAAAGGCTGGCTATTATGATTATTACAGTCACGGAGCATATAGCAAGGATGCGGAAAAAGACTGCGTGATTGGTGTTTATAGACTTACCATGAAAAGTAACTCAGATAATTTCAGACAGTCGGCTATTCAGGGGGTAATGAAGCGTATCAAGGCCAAAGGTGCTAATGTGGTTATTTATGAGCCTACATTGGATGCTGGTACCACCTTCTTCGGAAGTAAAGTAATTGGTGACCTTGAAGAATTTAAGCATATGTGCCATTGCATTATTGCAAACAGATTTGATGAGTGTCTGCGTGATGTGAAAGATAAGGTTTATACTAGGGATTTGTTCGGGAGAGACTGAAGTATACTGGATATAATTATACATTGTGGAAGGTGGAAAGATGGATAAGAATGTTGTTACATTGGAAAATATAACTTATCTAGTAAAACCTTTAGCAGATAAATATAAAGTAAAAGAGATTTATTTATTTGGTTCGTATGCACGAGGTGAAGCTGATGAGAGTAGCGACATGGATTTTCTCGTTATCGGTGGCGAAGGATTTAAATTGACACAAATTTTTGCTTTAGGCGAAGAACTACGCGCTACCTTCAATAAAAAGGTTGATGTTTTTGAGATAAATGAAATAAACCAAGATAGTGAATTTTATAAAACTGTTATGAGAGAAAAGGTATTGATAGCATGAAGTGGTGTAGGCTGCAAATACCAAATAATGTCTACTATTATTGACATTTATCTTATATAGTTTAAAATAATAGACGATAAAAGAACGGAGAAGTTTGAATTGTTGATGCGGAGATGAATATATGGCTGCCAGAAAAGTTGTTATTATGCCCAAAACCCAAGAATATTTGTCAAAGCTTGGAGAACAGATAAAATTAGCACGCCTAAGACGTAAAATATCGGTGGCTTTAGTGGCAGAACGGGCAGGTGTAAGCCGGGCCACAATATGGTCTGTAGAAAAGGGATCTCCATCTGTAGCCATAGGTATTTATGCGGCAGTCCTTCACGCATTGAATGGTATGGATAAAGATTTGATTTTAATAGCAAAAGATGATGAATTGGGAAGAAAACTACAAGACTTAGACATTATGCCTAAAAAACGTGCCCCAAGGAGAAAAATGGATAATGAGCAGGACAATATGGGTGTATGAAAACTGGAGTAGTACTAATCCTATTATCTTAGGTCGGCTTTATGTTGACGGAGATAAAAGAACAGAAAAATTTTCCTTTGAATATGATGATAAGTGGTTATTAAATAATGGTGCCGGCATTACTCTTGATCCGGAGCTTTATCTGTATAGAGGCCACCAATATACACCATTGGGAAAGCAACTATTTGGCTTGTTTTCTGATTCATGCCCAGATAGGTGGGGAAGACTACTGTTGCAAAGGCGGGAAGCAATAAATGCCCGCAAGGAAAATAGACGCCCTAATAAATTGACTGAGTCAGACTATCTACTAGGTGTATATGACGAAGCGCGTATGGGGGCGTTACGATTCTCGGTAGATGGGGGAGAGCACTTTGAATCTTCGGATAAGGCTTTGGCTACACCACCCTGGGTTACATTGAGGACGCTGGAGGCAGCTGCTTTTTCCTTTGAAAATGATGAGGACGGTTTTGAAGAAAAATGGCTAAATCAATTATTGGCCCCAGGTTCATCATTGGGGGGCGCCAGACCGAAGGCTACGGTGCAGGATACAGATGGTGTATTGTGGATTGCTAAGTTTCCTTCAAAACACGATACTGTTAATAGTGGAGCCTGGGAAATGGTAGTACACGAATTGGCAAAAATGTGTGGATTAAATGTTCCGGAAGCTCGATTGGAGACCTTTTCAGCAAATGGAGCAACATTTATTGTCAAGAGATTTGATAGAGAGGGCAAAAGGAGAATTCATTTTTCTTCCGCAATGTCATTGTTGGGAAAAGTCGATGGCGAAAATGACAGCAGCTATCTGGATATTGCGGCCTTTATTCGCGCCAATGGCTGCAAGCCAAAGCTGGATTTGATTGAATTGTGGAGAAGGATTGTGTTTAGTATGGCCGTAAATAATACGGATGATCATTTAAGAAATCACGGATTTGTGTATACCCCTCAGGGGTGGCGTTTATCTCCGTTGTATGATGTCAATCCAGTACCTTACGGCGATAATTTGTCATTGATGGTGGATGATAAGGAATCTACGGTAGATGTTGATTTGGCATTAGAAACGGCACAATATTATGATATTGATCTGCGTGAAGCAAAGAGTATTGCTGCGGATATGTTTAGGATTGTTAAAGATAATTGGCGTGAATTAGCTAAAAATAATGGGTTAAGCCGAAATGCAATAGAAAAAATGTACGCAGCATTTAGTATGGTCGAAAAGTAAATTTGATAATTTGAATATATTATTTTTATATAACTGCTGCATTTGAGAAGCAGCAGTTTTCTTTTGCCCAAACTTGGCGCAGTAGGAAAAGAAATATCTTGTTTTTGCAGGATTACGCTGGAGGATGATAGAATTTTTCAATAAAATTGTAGATTTCTACATTTTTATTGAATTATTGTAGGATATAATGATAAAATACAATCAGCAAAACTGTAGAATTCTACATTTTAGGAGATTGTATGATAAAGAGAGACAAATATCTAAATCAACTAATTAATTCACAAAATAACGGCTTCCCAAAGGTAATAACTGGTATAAGGCGTTGCGGAAAATCATTTCTTTTAAAAGAAATATTCAGGGAATATCTTCTATCGAAAAATGTGCCTGAAAATAGAATAATTATATTAGAACTTGATGACGACCAAAATGCCAGATATCGTGATCCCTTGGAATTAGGAACGTATATTAGGGCAAAGTGTGCCGATAGAGATACTTATTATGTCTTTATTGATGAAATACAGAAAGTTTATTCAATTGTCAATCCTAATCTTACTGGTGGAGCGCATGTTCTTGCTGGTGCTAAGGATTCGGAAACTATTTCATTTGTAGATGTGGTATTAGGACTTTCACGGGAAAAGAATATCGACCTTTATGTGACAGGTTCTAATTCAAAGATGTTGTCCTCTGATATTGTCACCGAGTTTAGAGATAAGGCCACTAATATAAACCTGTCACCTTTATCTTTTGAGGAATATCATGGCTACATAGGAGGTTCGCCAACAGATTCAATATATACTTACATGCAGTTTGGCGGTATGCCGTTGGCTGTATTGAAGATAGAAGACGAACGAAAAGAATACTTAAAGAACTTGTTTTTTACAACATATTTCAGCGATATTGTTGAGAGAAACCAGCTGAATAAGGGAGAGGCCTTGGATGAATTGTGCAATATTATAAGTTCATCCACAGGTTCGTTGTTAAATGCTGAAAAAATTGCCAATACATTTGCCAGTGTTAGGCATGAAAAAATAGATAAGGCTACAGTAGAAAAATATATAGGCTATTTCAAAGATGCATTTTTGATAAGAGAAGCAAAAAGATATGATTTGAAGGGAAGAAAAGAGATCGGAGCCTTAAGAAAGTATTATTTTTGTGACACTGGCCTGCGTAATGCCAGACTAAACTTTGCATTTCCAGATGAAGGACAGATGCTTGAGAACATTGTTTACAATGAACTATGTTACCATGGTTATTCTGTAAATGTAGGGGCGTTTGATACCGTAGAAAAAGATGCAAATCATAAATCAATAAGGAAGAACAATGAAGTGGACTTCTATGCCACCAATGGGCGCAGGGCATATTACATTCAAGTTACTGCGGATATTTCTAATGCGGATACCAGAGACCGGGAAATAAGGCCATATTTAAAATTGAATGATCAGATTAAGAAGGTCTTGGTTATAAATAAGCCGATTAGCGAGACATACGATGAAAATGGATTTACTATAATAGGTATTGCAGATTTTTTACTGAGATTTATAAAATGATATCTTTTATGGTTAAACAAAAGAATTGTCGTAAAACTGTTGTACGATGTGCAGCAGTTTTCTTTTGCCCCAAATTTGGCACAGTTGGAAAGAAATATCTTGTTTTTGCAGGATTACGCTGGAGGATGATAGAATTGTATAAGTAAAGGTATTTGTGGCTTTAGATTAAATTTGTCCCTTTCGATAGATACTGCAGGGAATAAATTGTGATGGATATATATGTGCAACAAGAAATACACGGAGGAGCCAGTATAGAAAGGCCTAAGGTAATACTAATGAGGAGAGCATGCTGGATGCTATTTATGCAGCAGTGACTGTTGCGAATAATTGTGGAAGCCGCGAGACGTACAGTGAGACTTAATGTAAAAACTATGTTGAAGCGGGGGATTAACTATGACAGAGAAATACACATATACAGAACTTGAAGAAGATTTGGAAAAAATAATAAATGAAACAGGTATTTTTCATGAAAATGTAGATAACATGTTTCATTATACGACATTAAAGGGAATGATGGGGATAATTGATAGTGCATCTATGCATTTAAGTAGAATAGATGTGTTAAATGACGAAAAAGAAGTTAAATACTTGCACAATGAATTTAGTAAAGCACTGGATTACTGCATAAAACAAGTTACACTTGAAAAAGATGGGCATTTTTTGAATGTATTTAAAGATATTGTAGATAATAACAAAAGAGAACTTAGTACACCAACAACCCCATGGGGAAGAAATCCTGTTGATTCTTATTTGCACAGTAATGAGGTTTATGTTTGTTCATTTTCAACTAAAGAAGATTCTTTGGATATGTGGAAATATTATTCTAAAGGTGATGGCGTATGTATAAAATTCAATATAGACAAATGTGCTGGTTACTACGATAAAATATATGAATACCGTAAGGCACATGATTCAATCGTTGCGGTAAGATGTAATAAGTACATTGGCAAGGTTATTTATGATGCTGACCAACAAGTAAAGTTATTCGAAGAAATCTTAATGAAAGGATTAGAGACATACAAAAAATTTTGTGGTGATGATGACAATAAGGTTTTGGATATGTTTTGGGGAAATGAATTTTATAAACGCGTAATATTTCCAATGGCACTATTTATGAAAGATCCGTCTTTTTCTAATGAACAGGAGAGCAGAATAGTAATTACTAAGAAATTCACTATGTCAGAGAAATCAGATTGGGACACTCTAGCATTTGTAGGTGAGTATAGCAATAGGTATAAGTTGATTGATGGTATGCTTAGACCTTATATTGAAATGGCTATACCGCAGGATAGTATATGTAAAATACATTTGAGTCCTACAACGAAATGTGACGGTAAAGTAGTATTAGAATACCTAAAGTCAAAAGGCATAAAAATAGAAGAAAGTAATATTGTGAAGTCTAAAATTCCATTAAGATTTTAAAAGAGGTATTTTATGGAAAAAGATGATGAGATTTGCCCAATTTGTGGATTGATTGCTAAGACAGATTTAATGAATGAAAACAGAATGAAGGGGTATTACTGTTCATCTTGTGGCGATTATGTAATATCTTTAAGAGCATATCATAAACTGGTTGGTTCGGCTTCACCGAAAGAATTAAGACAATATACAGTTGATGACGTAAAGACTGCACTATTGTGCTATTTATCTTCAAAGGAGTGTTCTTGTTTAGAAAAGATGGATAGTAATGGAAAATAATGGAGATTCTTTAAGAGTAAAGAAGGACTTGATTGAGTTATGTGAACAATATGTTAATAATAAACAAAGCAACGGTGTATGAGTGTGAGGTTTTGTGGTGATGTATATGAGACTGCAAAAGGCAGCAACTCCGGAGCACTGGACTGGCCGTAGGAGAAGGGACGGGAAGTTTAATATATGCATAAAATA
The DNA here is from genome assembly GCA_902785445.1 of uncultured Anaerovibrio sp. Lineage (GTDB taxonomy): Bacteria > Bacillota > Negativicutes > Selenomonadales > Selenomonadaceae > Anaerovibrio. The sequence goes on along the minus strand of CACZYN010000006.1, from coordinate 1,353 downwards.
ATAAATACGAGACAACAACTAAAATCTATCTGTTCAGATAAGCTGGTTTATGTATATGGTGCTAAAACAATTGCAGAAAGAATGTGTGAATTTTTAGAAAATTCTGACTGGGGGGTAAAAGCTTTTCTTGTTTCTAATAAGTATGAAAATCCTACCGTATTATGTAATAAACCTGTTCTTAGAATCGAAGAGTTAATAACAGAACATTTTGGTACTGTAATTGTTGCTGTCGGTTGGCAATTTAGCGAAGAAATAGTTAAAGAGTTAAGCCAATACAATATAGACAGCTTAGGCGTTATAAGTCCATTGTTTTTAGACGACTTACCAATGGATATTATAAAATCCAATGGGTGTAAAAAAATATCTCCTCATACTGCTATTGCGGAAGACACTCATATTTTTGCAGATAAAACATCAGAAATTTTGATTGAATCAGGTGTAGTAATTCATTCCAAAGTGCGCATATTTGCATCTCAAGGAAGCAGGATTACTATTAGTAAAAATACACTATTACACGAGTCCTCATTTGTTTGGGCTGAAGAAGCAAATATTATAGTTGGCAGGCATTCCTGTCTATCGAAAAAAAGTTCTCTAATAGGTCAAAAGAGTTTTATCATTATAGGTGATAGCACGACTATAGGAGAAGAAGCAAAGGTTTCTGCCAAGGAAGAATCGTCTTTATATATTGGGAATAATTGTAGTATTGGTAATAGAACTATCTGTGATGCAGCTAGACATGCTACTGTTAAGCTAGGAACAAAAATATGGTTACAGTACAACGGGAGAATTGCTGCGGATGGAGGTATGATTTCTATCGGAGACGGAACCACAATGAACTCTAATTTCCAAATTGGGTGCGAACGATCTAAGATAGAAATTGGCGAAGATAATATGTTCTCCTTTTACATCAAAATGGATGCTGGCAGTCATGAAATAATCGATGTAAACACAAACAGCATTATCGATAATTCCATGCCGATTGTCACAGGTAACCATGTTTGGTTAGGCTTAGGAAGCACTCTGTTGCCTGGTTGTAGTATAGGTGAGGGTACTATAATTGGCGCATTGTCCCTAGTGAATAAATCCGTGCCGTCTAATAGTATTTGTGCTGGTATCCCTAGCAGAGTCATAAGAAATAACATAAAATGGAGAAGGATAAAAACTGGAAAAAGTGAATGCTAAATTGCTCATTGATGTCTAAGAGAGGCAAAAGAGGGGGATGGATGTATGGGGAATGCAGACGGCAAGAAACGTCACTTCCTTACAAGTGAAGAATTGCGTAAAGTACAATTCACGGAGCTATGTCTGCTGAAAGAATTTGATCGCATTTGCCAGAAACATGGGATTAAGTAC
>CACZYN010000005.1 GCA_902785445.1 uncultured Anaerovibrio sp. | reverse complement strand
AGCGTTCGTCCTGAGCCAGGATCAAACTCTCCAAAAAATTATTTGAAGAACCTGAATGGCTCTAAAAGTTTCTAGAATTACCTTTTAATAAAGGAATTTTAGTTTGTTGCACAAACTATTATGTATGTACAGCAGCTCTTATCAAGTACCAGCCGTCAACATCATCCAAGCAATTTCGCCAAAGGCTCATTTCTTGGGATGTTTTGGCATGGGCACCTTTATCCAATCAACTTCACCAAAGGTTCGTTTCTTGGAAGCTGCTCCATCATCTGGCTTGAATCATGTGTGCATGATTCTTGTTGCATTGTTTAGTTTTCAAAGAACACCTTCGCTCGTTCTTTTGCCACAATACTTCGTTGCTTCCTCCTCACCTTCGGTCAACGTACTCATCTGTGTACGTCTCGGTCAGGTTCGTCGTTGCGCCTTGTCTTGCGACAAAATCTCTTCGCGATTCATGCTACCATCCAAAGCTATTGCTCCGTGAGTCAGCTTTTATATAATATCTCAACTCATTTCTTATGTCAAGAAGTTTTTGAGATATTTTTATCAGTTCTGCCACCAAGTAGCTGAAACCGACAACATCAATTATGATACTATTCTTATCCTTAATTGTCAACTAGTTTATCATTTATCATTTCTTCCGTCGCCAATTATCATGGCAGCCGAAATCGTTATTCATAAGGTGTACTGTGGAATTCATCAGCTCCACCGTCATCCCTTCTTCATAGGCAGACACAATATTCAATGCTGTATTATCCTGCTTTATGTGCCACATATTTTTCAACGGCATCCCCAAGGCATGGCAAAGCATGGTTCTAATCACTCCGCCATGAGCAGTAATAACCACTACTTTTTCATCATATTCCTTGATTATTTCCAGCATTTTCCCGGCTGCTCGTTTTTGTACTTCAGCAAAGCTTTCTCCATTAGGGCATGTGAGCTGATCTGGGCTTTGGAACAACATATCATGCTCCTGGGGCCATTTTTGATGTATTTCATCATAGGTCAGGCCTTCCCAATCGCCAAAATTGATCTCTCTAAATTCCTCACAGGTCACTACAGGCAGGTTAAATTTTCGGGCTACGGCTTCAGCCGTTTCTCTGGCTCTTTTCAATGGACTTGCAAACACTACATCAATATGGTTAATTGGGAAGTTTTCTCCCAGTAGCTCTGCTTGTCTTTTTCCTGCATCACTTAATTCCACATCCGCTTGACCTTGGTATTTTCCCAATTTATTCCATATAGTTTGTCCATGTCGTACTAAAATTATTTTAGTCATCCTATCACCCTCTATTTTCCTGCAAAACTGCCCTCACAGCCTGTAACAGCGCCGAATTTTCTCCTTCCAACCGCACGGCAAAGCGCACATGAAATTCATCCATCCCCGGATAATTGCTGCAGTCCCGCACCCCAAAACCCTTATCTTTCATTTTAGCCACAAATGTAGTACTGGTAAGCCCAGTTTTCTCCACACTGACTAAAATAAAATTCACTGACGGTTCGTAAACAATTAAATCACTTAGTTGCATTAAGGATTCATACATTTTATTTATGCATTCCCTTACCTGCTGGCGGGTCTTTATTCGATATCCTTCATCCTGCAAGGCAGCCACACCAGCCACCTGAGCCAGCAAATTAACATTCCATGGATCCTTACCCAATTCCAACAAATGAATCAATTCCCTGTTGGCTACCCCAAATCCCAGTCGTAAGCCAGGGATAGCATAGAATTTTGTCATAGAACTTATTACAAAGAGGTTATCGTACTCATTAACCATATCCATCACGCTGTACAGCTGTGCATCGGAACGAAAATCCATAAAGGATTCATCCATAATTATGGTTGTATTATTACGCGCTGCTGCCTTTAAAAGCTGGATAACCCTTTCTATGTTCAGTAAATTTCCTGTAGGATTATTGGGATTACCTAAAATTACCACATCAACATCCGGCAATAATTCCGTAAGCTTTTCCACATCAACAGCAAACCCACAGTCCTTGTTCAAATACATATATTCCACTTGGCATTTTGCTGCCCGGGCTGCCCGCTCATATTCAGAAAAAGATGGTATCGGAATAAGCACCCGACGGGGCATTGTACTGTGAAAGTAAATATACATCAACTCCACTGCCCCATTGCCCAAAATTACATTTTCAGTTTTTATACCATAATTAACAGAAATAACCTGCTTCAACTGAAGCCCGGAGGGATCCGGGTAGTGAACCAGGTTTTTCATGTTATCAGTTATTGCTTTTTCAATTTTATCAGATAAGCCCAGTGGATTAATATTGGCGCTGAAGTCTCTAACCTGCGGGTTGTACACCCCAGCTTCGTATACATTACCACCATGTTCATAAGGTTTCATTCTTGCACGTTACCTTTGTCTAATCGTCCAACCGCCTGGAATGAGGCGTTCAGTGGAAAAATACTCCATCTGTGGGAACTTTTCTGTCACTTCTTTAGCCACATCCATTACTCTTTTCATTGATTCATCCGGACTGAACATTAGTCCCAGCATGGTACCGCTGTGAGCAACATTCACTCCAAGTGCTCCCCGGTCCTTAGCGAATTCAATGATTTCCTCCAGCCGAGGCTTCTCCAAGAGCTTTTGATTCGCTCGTGCACTGATGGTGGCCACACGTCCAATATTTTCTGGTGAAAAGTCCTTGGCCAGGGATTCCACTGCCTCAAGTAATTCCTGAGGACTGTCCGCATTTCCGGCATTATCCGAATAATCCGAATGGAATTCAACCGTGTTTACCGTTCCACCGGCATCAAACATGGCAATAATCATCTTAGGCACTTCACTGTACGTTTCAATGAGCTCACCAGTCATGTAATTCATCTGAACCACTCCTGGATAAAACACCCCGTCCGTCGGCTCAATGCCAGCTGCCAATTCAGCAACCTCTTCTGGTGACAACTCATCATCAATAGCCGTAGCCACTGCCTGTATTATAGCCACAATATCCGCCGTACTGGCGGCCATTCCTTTACCTGTAGGCAGCTGGGACTCCAACGCTATTCCCAACGGAAAATCCGTAAATCCCATATAACCCACCGTATTTTTTAACGCCAAATTGGCCTTACGGCCCATTCCGGTTTTAGCTGATGTTCTGTCTGTAACCAATGCTCTTGAATACAGCCCGATAGGACAGGTAACCAAAAACGGCTGTCCATCTCTCCACCCCTGGGCAATTTCTCCACATGAGCCTGGAACCATTACTTCTAACAGCATATTATATAATCCCCCTCCCGAAAAGGTAATTTCCCAAAACAAAGGCAATTATTACCACCAATTCACACAGGGTAGTCACCGCACCATATACATCACCAGTGAGTCCCCCTAATATCCGGGTAACATAATTGCAAAAGAACACCGCAAACAACAAGGCACATATAGTAGCCAAAGCACTGCTCCAGCCCCAAGGCAGGACCAACAAAGAGCCATATAAAAAAACTGCAAACAAGGTTTTCCGACTGGCATATTTGCCAAAAGCCTTTCCCATACCTTCTTTGCGGGCATATGGGTACAAAGATATTGCCAATACCATCATCATACGGGATATTATTGGCATAACAAACAGGGCTACTGGTGCCACCTCCATGGGCAGATCAGATATAGCCGCATATTGGAATAACAACAATAAACCAAAGGCTACTACCCCGAAGGCACCACTACAGCTGTCCTTCATTATTTCCAACATGCGCTCCCGATCCCTACCGGAAAAGATACCATCAACGGTATCCATAAAACCATCACAATGTATTCCGCCGGTTAAAAGGATTGGCAACGCCACAAAAAAAGCTATAGTTAAATGATGGGGCAAAAACACCCCATAACCAGGTAACAAGCTATATACCATCCAGGCAAGGCCTCCGTATATACTGCCTAATACAGCCCCTACCAAGGGAAAATACCGGACACTTTTACCAAAGTCTTCTTCAGTCCATACGGTCTGCTTAACAACATTTATTCTGGTCAAAAATTGCAACCCAATAAGAAATGCCTGCATTTAACAAACTCCAATACTCCACAGCACAAATGCAATATGGGAAATAATCAAAAACAATATGGTATCGGTATACATCAAACGAATTGTTTGCATAATATGGGTATTAGCCAATTCCTCTATGGGATCTCCCATATAAGCCCGAAAATGCATCTTGCCAAAATAGGAATTATACCCGCCTAATCTTATATGAAGCGCCCCAGCCACTGAAGCTTCAGCCCAACCACCATTAGGGCTGGGGTGTTTTGCCGCATCCCGTCGCAATATTTTCCAGGCCTGCTTCCAATCAAACCCCAATATCAGAGCTGAAACCACAAACAGTATACCGGTAATTCGGGCCGGAATATACCCCAGTACGTCATCCGACCGGGCTGCCACCCGCCCGAAATACAAATAGCGATCATTTTTATAGCCTATCATCGAATCGAGGGTATTCACCGCCCGATACAAAAAAGCCAATTCCACGCCACCTATGCTTAGAAAACTGCCAACAGCGAAGAAAAACAAGGGGGCAATAACTCCATCTACGGTATTTTCTGCAATAGTCTCCACCGTAGCCCGGGAAATCTCCCCAGCATCCAGCTTATCTGTATCCCGCCCCACAATCCAGCCCACCTTAAAACGGGCCTGATCCAGGTCATCAACCGCCAGATAGTCATGCAGCTCCTTACCAGCCGCCGCCAAACTCTTTGGGGAAATAGTAAAGCTTAGAAGAAATGCCTCAACAGCCATGGTCAAATAGCCATTTCCCGCTAAACCTATAATATTCATTATACCATTTACCGCCAAAAAGGTGAATACTAAAACCACTATAACCAGCAGGCCACCGGCGATAATTTGCCTGTTGTTACTATCCTCCTTAAGGTAAAGCATCCTTTCCAGTCCGGCAATCAGCCTGCCAATTAGCACTACTGGGTGCAGGTTGCTTCGAGGATCTCCAACAACTGCATCAATCAAAAAAGCTGCTATGGCCGTTATCATAAATCACTCTCACCCATTATTTCCCGAAGTTTCTTCATGTCCAAATTCTGCTCCACAATATCCGCCAACCGTTCATAATTCTGCTGTTTTTCCGCCAGCACATTTCGGTTATTGGCCAATGGTTCTAAGCCCTTGGTCAGCCGAACAGCATTTAGCAGCTTTCTTCTAAAAATGTCATTATCAAATATGCCATGAATATACGTGCCAAATACGTTGCCTTTTACACAAGCTGTTCCTTCAACACTATGACAGGATTTACGGCTGCGTTCCTTGATAACAAATGGATGGCTGTCCGACGCCTTGGTAAATTCCGTCTGACCCATGTGAATTTCATATCCTGCCAAATCTCCGGCACTTATCTTTTGCCCTAAAAACACCAGTTCAATACAGTCTGCCTTAACCTGACTGGTAAGCTTTTTTTCGGCAAACAAGGTATTCATCCCCAAAAGACCCAGACCGGTTACTTCGTCATTCTCTGACTCCGTATGCTGTGGATCCATTATTTTCTCTCCCAGCATTTGATACCCGCCGCAAATACCAATAACCGCCTTACCAGCGCTTGCATGTTCTTTGATTAATTCGCCTATGCCAGAATTATCTAGGTACAACATATCCTCGGTGGTATTCTTACTTCCTGGCAGTATAACAATATCCGGGTTTCCAAAGTCAGCAATATCCTGAACATAATACACTGACACATCTGCCTCATTGGAAAGCGCATCAAAATCCGTAAAATTGGAAATCTTCGGGGTCTGAATTACAGCAATCTTTATATCGGCCCCTTCCTCCACTGTTATTTTTTCCTGCAAGGATACCGAATCCTCATCATCTATACCCATTTTTTCAATGTGGGGAATAATGCCCAGTACGGGTTTGCCGGTTTTTTCCTCCAAAAAATCAATTGCCGGCGTCAACAGGCTCACATCACCCCGGAATTTGTTGATTACCAGGCCTTTTACCAGCTCCCGCTCATCTTCATCCAAAAGCTCCAAGGTTCCCACCAAGGAAGCCAGGGCTCCCCCTCGGTCAATATCTGCAATTAGAAGCACGGGAGCATTTAGATATTTGGCTACCCGCATATTCACTATATCATTGGCCTTTAAATTCACTTCGGCAGGACTTCCTGCCCCCTCAATAACAATAGTGTCGTATTCCTTATCCAACCGTGCCAAGGACTCCTTAACCGCCTCAAAGGCCTTTAGGGAATAGCCCTTATGATACTCCCGGGCTGACATATTTCCCACTGGCTTTCCCATGATAATAACCTGAGAGCAGGAATTGCCTGTAGGCTTAAGCAGCACCGGATTCATATCCACCATCGGTTCCATCCCAGCGGCTTCGGCCTGGGCCACCTGAGCCCGTCCCATTTCGCCCCCATCGCGGGTAACATAAGAATTAAGTGCCATATTCTGAGCCTTAAAGGGCACTACTCTCTTGCCTTGACGGTAAAAGATCCGGCAAAGTGCTGTAGTCAAAATACTTTTCCCAACATGGGATGATGTTCCCATGCACATTATCTTGTTAGCCATTTACTTCCCCTTGCTGAATATATCAAATATCTTCTTTTAACTTCTTAATATTAACTGGCATGCCGGAAACTACCAGATAAACATCCTCTGCCGCTTCCGCCAACATTTGATTTGCCAAACCGGACAAATCTCTATATATTCTGGCCAATTTGTTTTCCGGAACAATACCTGCTCCTACCTCATTGGTCACAATAACCACTGTTGTAGAGGATTCCCTGATAGCTTTTATAAGCTCATTGACTTTTCCCACAACCAGCTCATATATTTTGTCAAATTCTGCCAGATCATCAACCTTGCTCAAGATATTACTTATGTAGATGGTCATGCAGTCAAATAAAAACATATCATAGCTATTCCCCTGCTCTAGCACAATATTCTGGGCATCAAAAGGACTTTCAAAAGTCGCCCATTCCTTTGGTCGGCGGTTTTGGTGCAACTGTACCCGATACTCCATTTCCTCATCATAGATCTGGGCTGTAGCAATATAGCCTATTTTATTTCCGTATTTCGCCACATAACGTTCGGCAAAGGTGCTTTTACCACTTCTGGCACCGCCTGTGACCAAGATAATTTTTCCCATTAATCTTTTTCCTTCTTGTTTTTTTTATACTCTAGGCACTGATTTATAAAGCATTCAGCTGCCTCGGGGTGACCGGCAAAATGCATATGGAGATAGGAACCAAGCACTTTTTTCCAGCAATATCCCCCATAGTATTCTTCTCCATTCCGGGAGCGGGTGAATTTAAAGGCTCGCTTAGATAAATCTTCTGCCGCAGTTTCTGTCGAAAAGTGAAATTCGTGACCTTTAATTCTGTCCCCTTTACGGCCCAACAAACTGTCATTGAGTAATTCCGCCGTAACATAGCCCACCATTTGCAGCTTGTTATTCATTTTTACGCCTCCGGGCAAGATGCCACACATAGGATATACTCTCCCGGAAAAATCCGTCAAAGATTCTGTAAGATACATAAACCCGCCGCATTCACCATAAATCGGCATTCCCTGCTGTGCTTTTTCCTTTATATCAGTTCGCAGGCTCTGATTAGCTGATAGCTTTTCCCCAAACATTTCCGGAAAACCGCCACCCAAAATCAGTCCATCCACCTCTGGCAATTTCGCATCGTTAAGGGGACTGAATTCAACTATCTCTGCTCCCTTATTTTGCAAAATCAGGATACTTTCCGGATAATAAAAGGAAAAGGCTTCATCCCGGGCAATACCTATTTTCACCTTAGGCGAACCGGCTTGAACAGCCCTTTCAGAAGCCAACTGCATAGGAGCAGTTTGCCGGGCAATCCGGATTATTGCATCAATATCCACCTGCTGGGCGATTTCCCTGCCCAACCGATCCAAAAAAACCAATTCCTTATTCTCTTCAGTAGGGAGCAAGCCCAAATGCCGCTCCGGCATTTTATAGAGATCATTTCGCCTAACCGCTCCCAATACCGGTATACCAACCTTGTCCATCGCCTCACGAATAATTCTTTCGTGATTGTCCGAACCCAGTCGGTTTAAAATTACCCCCGCCAAAGGCAACGACGAATCATATTCCCTAAAGCCCAAAGCCAATGCCGCAGCTGAAGCTCCCATGGATTTACAGTCAATTACCAACACCACCGGAGCTGCCAGCAACTGAGCAATCTCCGCCGTGGAGCTAATACCATTGTTTCCGCCATCATAAAGCCCCATAACACCTTCGACAACTGCCAGATCTGCCTCAGATGCCGAGGAGATAAACATATCCCGCATGGTTTCCTTGGACATAAGCCAAGAATCCAAATTATGAGATACTTGTCCGCTGGCCAGGCGATGATACCCCGGATCAATATAATCCGGACCCACCTTGTATGGCTGAACCTTTATTCCACGCTGCCGCAAAGCACTTAACAGCCCGGTGACTACTGTTGTTTTACCAGAACTGCTTTTCGTGGCAGCTATTACAATTCTTGGAATACTGCACTCCATGCTGATGCTCCTTATACCCGGTTGTTATCAATTATATACATAATGGCATTGATAACCGAAGCCGCGATAGGGCTTCCCCCTTTGGTTCCTTCTACTGTTACATATGGTACCAATGTATTCTTGGCCAAGGCCTCCTTGGAGTCCGCTGCCCCAACAAAGCCCACTGGGATACCCACGATCAAGGCTGGACGCAAGTTTTCCTCCTCCACCATGCGCAGTACCTCAAAAAGTGCCGTAGGGGCATTACCTATAGCAACAATGGCCCCGTTCAGGTCTTTACCAAAACTCTGCATGGCCGCCATGGACCGAGTAATCCCCTTCTCCTTGGCTTCCTTGGCAATCTCCGGATCCGCCACCCGACAGAAAACCTCCCCACCAAAAGTTGCCAGCTTGCGTTTATTGATACCGGTACGGACCATTTCCACATCAGTGTAGATATTACAGCCTTTTTTTATGGCTTCCTTGCCGGCAGCTATAGCTGACGGATGAATTTTGATAATAGGTGCATATTCCACATCACCTGCTGCATGAATAATCCGGGAGTAAACCTTGGTCGCTTCCTCATTAAGATTTAACTCCTTCAAATAAGGTCCGATTATTTCCATGCTTTTATTTTCTATCTCCATAGGCTGCTTGATGTAATCCATGCCAAAACCTCCATTACAACTTTACATACACCATAGATTATAACCCACTCCTTAAAAATTTTCCATTTCAAATACAAATATTGCCTAAATATAAAAGGAGCTGTCACCAGCTCCTTGATAAATCACAGAAAACTATTCATATTCAGTTGGTGGTGCAATCCGCATCATAGTGCGTCCACAGCCGCAATCGCCATCCAGTCGCATTACAGCATGACCCGTCCGCACTCTGAATAACGGCATCGCCTCAGCCGTCAATGTGGTAATTACCAGTTCCCCTACCCGATGGGATTCGGAAATCACCTTATCCTGGCCAAATTCCACAATCTCCGGATAATAGTAGTCCTCATTCACATGATAGCCTTTACCACATTTGCACTGATACATCAAACCAGCACAACCAAAGCTTGGAGAATTATACACCGTCTTGGTATTCACATTCATGCGACGCTCGATATAGGCCCGCATGGGATTATGCAAGGTCTCCTCCAGACATACTACCGAAGGTACATATAAATCCTGCGCATTCTCTCCCTTGGCCTGAAGATCCACAATCAGCTGGGCAATCAACCGGAAATCACTGACCAGCAAGTCCACATGGCATTGGGTCATCAGCTCCACAATATTATTCATGTCACTGCCCATCAGCATGACCGAACAGCCCATCCCCTCCAGAGCATACTGCACATCCATCAGGCGGCTGTCAGAGGCCTCTCCTAAAATCCCCACCACGGTGGTGTCATTAACATCATAGGCCACCAATACTCTGGTCATCATCTCCATATTCCGGGCTATATCGCCACTGGTATACATTTTGACATAAGTATTGGCATCGCCCTGTCGGGAAATCCTCAGCACCCCACTAAGAGGCAGGGTCAAAAGATCATATATGGATATATCCGCCAAAGCATTTTTTTCCAGGCAAGGAATCTTCTGAATGTCATCCAGTGCCATAAAATCACTGGGACCAACTCCGGCTTTCTCAAATACTGAACGGAAAAAGGCACTCTTTTCGTAGGCCCACTTTACCTGTTTCTGTAGCCGGGAAAGCTGCAACTTTTCCAGATCTCCCTTGGACATCGTTTCAATATTTTTGTTCGCAATCATATAGGGTCACCCAAATCACAATCACTCAAGGGGTTTCTGATAGAAGAACGGCTGGAAGCTGGTATAACCCAACTTACGGAAATTCAAAATTGCCTCAGTTGCTCCTACAAACAGGATACCACCAGGCTTCAAGGCCTTGAAGAAGTTGGCATACAACTGATCCTTGGCTTCCTCAGTGAAATATATAACCACATTTCGGCAAAGGATCAAATCGAAACCACTTTCAAAATTATCTTTCAGCAAATTATGCCGCTTAAATTCGATGCAATCCTTTATTTCCTGAGCAACACAATATTTGTCCCCATCAACGGTAAAATACTTCTTTTTCCGTTCTGGATCCATAGCCTTTAATTCATTGTCAGTATATTCACCTTTTTTTGCCTTGGCCAAAATCTCAATATCCAAGTCTGTAGCCAATATACGATGACGGGTAGTCGGCATCAGAGTCTTCATAATCATGGCCAAGGAATATGGCTCTGCCCCGATGGAACAACCGGCACTCCAAATATTGAGCTTGCTGCTGCGCTTCAACAAATCTGGAATAACATCTGTTTCCAGCTTGGCAAACTTATCCGGAGTACGGAAAAACTCTGACACGTTAATGGTCAGATACTCAATAAATGCGGCAAAATCATCCTTGTCCTGAACCACCTTGTCAAAATAGCTACAATAAGTGTCATAGCCATTTCTCTTAGCTAAATTCATAATACGCCGCTGCATCTGTGGCGCCTTATACAAATCCAGGTCTATTTCAGTTTTTGCCTTTAATTTTGCCTTAAAATCGGTCCAATCCTGTTCTGGTGTCATATTTCTCCCTCCAAACAAAGTTATCTTTATAAGCTACATTCAACATGAAACAAAAAAATCCTTTATTTTTATCACGAAAAAAGTCCTATTTTATGTTTCCCTCAAGCTTACTCCACATAATGGCTAAAACTGCCAATTACCAGCTGAGGATATGCCCTTTTAAGCTCCTGTAAGAAGGTTCTCGTTCCCACATAGTCCCCCTTCTGTTGGGGCATAATATGCAAAAACTCATCCGGATCAATATTTAAATTACGTACCTGAATCATCTGTACCGACAATTCCTGGAAAAAATTCTTCCAGGCGGCCAGTTCTTCCTCCCGATCATTAAAACCCGGAAAATATAACATATTTAGTGAGACATAAATCCCCTTGTCCAAAGCGTACTTAATGGATGCTTTAACATCTGCCAGCTGATAGCTGCACCGATAATAGGCAGCATAGCTTTCCGGCAGGGCACTGATGATGCTCACCCGCATAGTGTCCAGCCCCGCATCCACAATCTTCTTTATTCCCTCTGTATAACCCGCATTAGTATTTATATTGATCTGGCCCTTGGAGGTTTTCTCTCGGATTATCTTAATACCCCCGGCAATATTATCCGCTGCCAGAGAAGGTTCACCTTCACAGCCCTGACCAAAACTGATTATCCCCTCTGGAGCATTTTCTAAGTGATAAACACCCAATTCAGCAATTTGCTCCGGTGTAGGCCTAAACTTTATCCTGCTCTGAGGCGATGGGCAACATTCCGCCGGTTGGAGGGAAATACACCCAAAGCAGTTAGCATTACATACCGGAGACGTGGGAATACCGCATTCCCAACGGCGATAAAAAATATTTTCTGCCGTACAGCAATGCCATTCCAAAGAACAATTGGCCAAGTGGTCAATCAACGGATTATCAGGCAAATCCTTCTTTACCCGTTTTATCAACTGTTTAAGATTTTTCGTATTGTAATGTTCCGGATCCCATTTATGATTTTCATCAGTATATATAGCCGCCCCATATAGCTGGTCCTTATACACGCATACTGCAGTATAACCATATAAAGGAAGCTGACTGGCCTCTTCTCCCTTGGCAAAAGCCGGGAGCATGGTCCGGGTATAACCAGCAGGCAGTATGGCTGATACCGCATTTCCCGTGAGAGGCAGTACCTCACCATCGTCAGCCATCCCCACTGCCTGTCTGTCCGGCAAAAAAATCAAATCCGCACTCTCAGGCAAGGGAATTAAGTCCTCCGGGGTAAGCAGCCGAATATCCTGACCCTCCCGGCCCATAGCCCGCATGCCAGGAGCATCAAAGATTTCGCCATTTTCATCGGCATAGAGCGCAATAATATCATTCTTTCCCATGGACTGCCGCCACCTCCTGTACTTCTGCCTCCGATTTTTCTTCCCGATTTTCCTCGTCCGTTTTTTCCTCAGAGGCTTTCTTTTTCTTTACTTTCTTGGGATTATATTTATTCATGGCCACATCTGTTCCTTCAGTGACCATACATTCCACCGCTGGAATTAGATATTTTATTGCTTCGTCAATTTTACTCACATCCTCAGCAGGGAAATTAGCCAATACATGATTGACCACTGTCCAGCCTGGCAATGGACGCCCAATGCCTATTCTTACCCGGCTGAAATTCTCATCCCCCACATGGGCAATGGTGGACTTTATACCATTGTGCCCACCAGCACTGCCTTTTTTTCTGATGCGAATAGTCCCCACCGGAATATCCATATCATCATGAACAACAATCAGGTCCTCCGGCTCCAGTTTGTACCATCTCATAAGCGGGCCAATGCACTCTCCACTGTTGTTCATATAAGTAAGCGGTTTTATAAGCAATATCTTTTCCGTGCCGATTCGGCCCTCGGCCACCAGTCCTTGTTCCTTTTCCTTCCAGTTATCCGCCCCCAGCTTATCAGCTAAGGCATCCACAAACATCCAACCCACATTATGGCGGTTTTTGGCATATTCTGGTCCTGGATTACCCAATCCAGCAATTATTTTCATATCTGACATACTCTCCTACACAAAATAAATATTAATAGAAATACACGTAAATTATACCCCATTACAATTTATTTGGCTATTTCCTTGACCAATGGCGTATAATATTATACAGACAACCTTTTGGGGGAGGAACACCATGCACCAATTTTTGTTTTATATAGGGGATTTTCCCATCCGGGCCTATGGCCTTGTTTTGAGTTTAGGCATTGTCCTGGCTACCGGCGTAGGCTACTTTCTGGCTAAGCAGGACGGCCGCTACCATGATCATGTGGTAGATTTAGGTATCTACTGTGGTCTTAGCGGACTTTTGGGAGCTCGGCTCTGGGATGTATTTTTCTTTGACTGGGCTTATTATCAGGACCATCTGACCGAAATTCTTAATGTCTGGCAGGGTGGCATGGCCATTCAAGGCGGAATCATTTTAGGCGTAATAGTCGGCATACTCTATTGCCGTAGCCATAAAATTGATATTCTCGCCATGATGGATATAGCTGCCCCAGCCATTGTTTTTGGACAGGGACTAGGCCGCTGTGCCAATTTACTAAATGGTGATGCTTTTGGTGCTCCCACAGGCAGTAGCTTTGGTATCCTATACCCCTCCACCACTTTGGCCTATCACACTTATGGTAATCAGCCACTTTGGCCGGCCGAAATCTGGGAAGGTCAATTGGATTTTGTCATATTTGCTCTCTTACTCCTTTTCCGTGCCTTTCCCCATGTTAAAGGACAAACCTTTGCCCTGTACGTTATGCTCTACTCCCTAGTCAGATTTTTCCTGGAATACCTCCGGGGAGATTATACCAACCTTATGTTGGGCCTGTTTAAATCCGCCCAGCTTACCAGTATTGTTGCTTTCATTGTTGCCTTTATATGCTTTATCGGACTATATTTTAAAGGACGGCATAATGATAGTTTAAAGCTATAACTTCTTTACTACAATATGTATTTATTGTATAATTATTTGGTAAAATAATATTACGAAAGGGGTATGTACTTGAGTATAATCGCCCGTCATCTTACTATTGACATGTATAAATGCAAAACTGCCTGCTTCGATGATATGTATGCATTGCAGACAACTATAAAAGACCTGCTTTCAGAAAGCAACATTGAAATTCTTGCTTATAACAGCCAGATGATGCCTGATGAGCACATTGCCATCATGTTGCTGTTTAACGAGGGACACATTTCCGTCCATGCCTTTCCGGATTTGCAGTATGTTTCTGCTGATGCCTTTTTGTGTGAAGAAAATGCCGCCCCGGAGGAAGTATTCAGCTCCATCAAGAAGCTGTTCAAACCGGAAAAAACCAAGACTACTATTTTAAAGCGTGGGGATTTTGGCACCAATACTGACATGAAACCAAAGACCAAAACCAAGGTTGCGCCTCTTCGCCGGATACATAACACCGGCAGCAAGGTAGTAAAAATGCTTACCAAATCCAAGGACGAAGATTAATATGAGATGCCGCCCAAAGGGGCGGTATTTTTTATGTATACATTACACATTGCCCCACCCCCTAAACAAATCGATTTTTCCATGTATAATAATACCTGTACAAAAAAATTCTAGGAGTAACTTATGATTAAACCACGTCTCGGACATATTAATTTTTTAAATGTACTTCCATTAACTTACAGCTTAAATCAATGCGGTTTCAGCGAAGGTATTGATATGAAAAACGGTGTTCCCTCGGTAATGAACAACGACCTTATAAATAACCGGTTGGATGCCAGTGAAGTTTCCTCCATCATCTACGCCAAAAATGATGACAAGCTGCTTATTCTGCCGGATATGTGTGTCCGGGCTGATGGTGCTGTACGAAGTATTATCCTGGTTTCCCGTAAACCCATCTATGAAATCAACGAAGACAAGATCATTCTTACAGCCCAGTCCGCCACCTCCCACACCTTTGCCCGGATTATTCTCCACAAGGCCTATGATGCCAATCCGAAATATTATACCCGGCACATTTCTCCGGAAAATCCTGTACCAGAGGATGCTACAGCCTCCCTGTTAATTGGTAATGATGCCCTATATGTTTATCATCATCAAGACAAAGAAAATTTTTATTACTATGATATGGGGGTAGAATGGAAGAAGCTAACGGGACGCTGCATGGTTTATGCTGTCTGGGCCGTCCACAAGGATTTTGCCCAAAACAACCCGGAAGCCCTACAGCTATTATATGAACGGCTTTATAAGGGCATCCATCACGGCTACGCCCACAAAAAAGAAGCGATCAATACCGTTCTGGACACCATGCCCTTTACCTATCCCCAGCTGGACGAATATCTTGAGGTTATCAAATGGAATTTAACAGAGGAATATCTGGACAATCTTATGGTGTTCTACAAATACGCCTATGAAATGGACCTAATTCCCCGTATCCCAAAACTAAAACTGGCTCCCGTTACCCGATAGTATTAACTATCAATACCCTGTGCAGAAACACTTTTCCCTTTACACAGGGTATTTTTTTGTTTACACTTTTCATATGAAATTGATTGTTACTGGGAGGAAGATTTATGCCCGAGGAAGCACCAAAAAAACAGTATGTTCACTTTGACCCGGGTCCTGTCGTTTTGGACAGCGGTCTTAAGGGAGTACAGCTGGACTTTAACTACGGGGCCCGGGTGGTTCTACCTGACGACGCGGATTATCATGTCCGCCTCACAGATTTGGATACCAGCTCCATCCTCTACGATGCCACTGCCCGTAACGCCCTAGTCACCAGCACCAAGAAATATTACATAAACTTTCGGGTGGAAATATGGAAAAATGGCCAATTGGCTCTTACCCACGACTTGAATCTTAAAAATAAAAATGTTCACATAAAATTCCCTGTAGGTACTCTGGGAGACATTCTGGCCTGGTTCCCCTACGCCGAGGAATTTCGCAAAAAGCACCAATGTAAGGTCTATTGCTCCATGAGTGAGGAAATTGCCGGCCTCTTTGCCCCGGCCTATCCGGAAATTCATTTTATGAAACCGGGAGATACTCCGCCGGATTGCTATGCCACCTATTATATGGGCATCTTCTTCCCCGCCGATGATCGCTTCCATCAACCCACCGATTTTCGGGTTATTGGTCTGGCCCTGAACATTCCTTATATATTGGGTCTGGATGTGGTGGAATGCCGGCCGGTGCTTACCCCTTCCCCCAAGCGCCCCATCAAGGAGCCCTATGTATGCATTGCTGCCCAGGCTACCAGCCACGCCAAATACTGGAACAATCCCCGAGGCTGGATAGAAACCGTGGATTACCTGAAATCCCTGGGCTATCGGGTACTGTGTATTGACAAGGAAAAGTGTCACGGCAGTGGCCGTCACTGGCACACCATACCTTATGGCTGCGAGGACTTTACCGGCAGCCTTCCCTTACAGGAACGAGTAGATATGCTGGGTCACGCCGATTTCTTTATCGGTCTCTCCAGCGGGCTGGCCTGGCTGGCCTGGGGTGCTGGTACCCCAGTGATAATGGTTTCCGGCTTTACCCTGCCCTACAACGAGTTTTACACACCTTATCGGGTGATAAACTATCATGTGTGCAATGGCTGCTGGACTGACAGCAGTGAGGAATTTAAACATGCTGATTTTGGCTGGTGTCCGCGCCATGCTGGCACAGATCGGGAATTTGAATGTACCCGCTTCATCAGTTCCGGCCAGGTTTGCCAAAATATTGACCGACTGATGAAAGACTTGGGATTGAATCCCCAAAAAGGTATTACGAGGAGATTTACTGATGGACAATAAAGCACCTGAACAAGAACCCTATATGACCTTTGCCCCGCCAGCCGTCCCTACTCAAAGCAGTGACATCGAGGGTATTACCTTTGATTTCAATCTCGGTCTCCGGGTCAGTGTGCCCCAGGGCAATTACCGGGTGATCTTTAAGGACCGGGATGCCCATCTTACCGTCTACAATGCCCCCATCTCCGGGGCCATGGCTACCAGCACCAAGCGGTATTTTGTCAATTTCCGCTTAGAAGTATGGCAAGACCCTACTGAAGAAGAAAAGAAACAAAATTCTAATAAAAAAAGCGAATCCAAGCTAATCTTTGCCCATGACTACTATGCCAAAGGCAAAAAGGTATTGCTGAAATTCGCCGGGCGGGCTCTGGGTGATCTGCTGGCCTGGTTCCCTTATGCGGAATTATTCCGAGAAAAACATCAATGTGACTTGTATGTACAGGTAGATGAAAAATATGTCTCCATCCTAAAACCTGGCTACCCAAATATTCATTTTCTCAAGGGGGATGAACTGCCGAAGGATTTATATGCTTCCTATTACATCGGTCTCTTTGCTCCTTGGGATGACCGAAATCTCCAGCCTGTGGACTGGCGTGTAGTTGGCTTGCAGGCCCATGCTGCCTATATGCTGGGACTGTCTCCAAAGGAAGAACGGATTAAACTGTTACCATCCAAAAAGGCCAAAAAAATCCAACCCAAGGAGCCTTATGTGTGCATTGCCACCCAAGCCACTGCCCAATCCAAGTACTGGAACAATGCCAATGGTTGGCTGTCCACCATTGATTATCTGAAAAAGCAGGGGTATCGGGTGCTGTGCGTAGACCGGGACAAGGTGACAGTGAATGGCATCTACGGCAATGCCATTCCTTATGGGGCCGAGGATTGTACCGGGGACCGTTCCCTCCAAGAGCGCATAGATTTAATATCCGGGGCCAAGTTCTTTATAGGTCTTCCCAGCGGTTTGTCCTGGCTGGCCTGGGGGTGCAATGTGCCTGTGGTAATGATTGCAGGCTTTACTTCTCCCGGCACGGAGTTTTATACCCCTTACCGGGTTCAACAGTTCCACACCTGCCACAGCTGCGGCAATGACCAAAGGAATGAACACAACTACGATGACTTTGGCACCTGCCCACATCATCGGGGTACCGAGCGGGAATTTGAATGCACCCGTTGCATCTCCCCAGAATATGTGCAAAGTGTCATTGAACAACTTAGAAAAGACTTAGATGTATAATAAAAAGGATGCTGACCATCAACATGGTCAACATCCTTTTATATTGCAAATATTTAGGGCAGGGGACGACTGTCTATAGCACGAGTATCGTCACTGAACGTTGAATTGACGCTATACTTATGGACACGGGGGGAAACTTTTCGCCTGCAAGAGCGGAGTCTACTGCCGGAGGCTCAGCATGTGTAGAAAAATAATAGATGTCTCGATGTATGTGCGACCCTGTCGCATATGGAAGAAGCCGAACCTAAACGTGCATGCTGATTTTGACGGAGCGATGAAGCCGAAAAGGATTTCCCCGGGTCGATAAATATACCTAATCAACTCAACATGTTGTGGCAACTAATAAGGGCAGGAAACAGATGTCTAGAGCGACGAAACTCGTGCCATAACCAACCGTTCCCTGCCCGTCAGTGTTTTATCCTCTTGGTCTTTCACCGTAGAAAATATACTTCGGGTTAAAAATGCTGAAATACTTGGACTGAGGAATATGAATCTGGAAGGTGCCAATAGCATATGGTCCAATCTCGTAATTACTAAAGAAAACTACCAGCCCATCCTCATCCATACCAAAGGTCAGCTTACCCTCATCAATGATTTTCTGAATGGTCGGTACCAATTCAGCCCGATCCGGTAAAATCTCATGATAATCAAAATTCCGATTCGCTTCGTCAACAATGATTTCCGCCAACTGACTGGTATCCTGCAAAACATCCTTTAATTTCAGCTGCTTGCCGGACTGGGTATCATAAACATAAGCTACAAAGCAGGTATTTGGATGAGCTCCACCCAAATAAGAATACTCCTCGCCAAAGAAGCTGAATATGCTATTATCCGTTCTGAGGCCGCCATAGCTCAAATCATAGGAAAACGGAACTCCTTCCCCGAACATTCCATTTTGCCTGCCCATTTCATAGGTTTCCTCCAAATCATTTCTCCACTCCGCTACTTGGTTGGATAATTGGTCACGGTTATTGCGAGACAACTCATACAGGGAATTTTGCAGCTTTGGATATTTCTGTGCATCCTCCGGGCTAAGATTTACCTCAAAGGTTTTGGCCTCCATCAGTACCTTGCCAAACTTGTTGGAATAAACATCTTCACTAACTCGCCCAGACATGTACCCCAGACCAATGCTGTAAGGAATTCCCCCAGGGGTCCCCTGATAAACCCCGGCAGCTGCCTCTACTACACCTGTTGTGCCGTTCCAGCAAGTATCGTTGTTCACTGTGCCCATAACCCCCAAGGCAAGAACTGCGGTCCCCGCTGCCAACATTTTCTTCCACATAAAAACCCCTCCAATTCATATAATGTATAAGTCCTTGAGGCAATTCCATCCAAACTGCCTTCTTCGGTTACATAATATACGAAACGAAGGGATTTTGCTACTTAAAAATCAATTAAAAATATCTTGGAATAAACTTAAAATACTCCTTAAATTATCTTAGTGGTCCAACCCTCAATATTCCAAACCGAATCCACCCAATCCTCATAGAAATCCGGCTCATGGGACACCAACAAAATAGTTCCCTTATATTCCTTCAGAGCTCGTTTCAGCTCTGCTTTGGCATCCACATCCAAATGATTTGTCGGCTCGTCCAATACCAAAAGATTCACTGGCTTTTGCATTATCTTACACAAGCGTACCTTCGCCGCCTCACCACCGGACAGTACCATCATCTTGCTGGTAATATGCTCATTGGTTAGGCCGCAGGCTGCCAGCGCCGCCCGCACCTCAAACTGGGTCATGCCGGGATATTCCTGCCAGAGTTCTTCAATAGCCGTGTTGTCATTTCCCTTGGTGGATTCCTGCTCAAAATAGCCTGGAGTTACAAATTCTCCCAGCTCAATTTTACCGGAAATAGGTTTAATCATCCCCAAAAGGGTTTTTAACAGGGTGGTCTTACCTAAACCATTTACACCCTTTAAGGCCACCTTTTTACCCCGTTCCAGCTGCAAATCCACCGGATTCGTCAGTGGGGTATCGTAGCCCAGTATCAGCCGTTTGGCTTCAATAACAAACCGGCTGGGAGTCCGGTCCATTTGAAAATTAAAGTGTGGCTTAGGCTTTTCCGTACGCTTTTCCAGCACTTCCATCTTATCCAGCTTCTTTTGCCGGGAATTAGCCATCCCCCGGGTAGCCACCCGGGCCTTATTCCGTTGAATAAAATCCTTTTCCCGGGCAATTTCCGCTTGCTGGCGTTCATAGGCTGCATCTTCCTGCCGCCGTTTAATGGCATACATCTCCTGAAACTTTTCATAGCTGCCGGTATATCGGGTCAGAGAGGCATTATCCACATGATATATTACATTGGTAACCGCATTTAAGAAGGGCACATCATGGGACACTAAAATGAAGGCATTTTCATAACCCTGCAAATAACTTTTCAGCCACTCAATATGCTCCGCATCCAAGTAATTGGTAGGCTCGTCCAAAATCAGTATATCCGGACTCTGAAGCAGCAGCTTCGTAAGCAAAACCTTGGTACGCTGTCCACCGGACAATTCATCCACCATGCGGTCCAAACCAATGTCCCGCAGGCCCAATCCCCCAGCCACATCCTCAATCTTGCTGTCCAGGGTATAAAAGCTATGGGCATCCAAAATGTCCTGGATTTCTCCGGCATCCTTCATTAGCCGATCCATTTCATCAGGGTCCGCCTCTGCCATTTTGTCATAGCAGTCCTGCATTTCCTGCTCCAGCTTGTACATTTCATCAAAGGCGGTCTTTAACACATCCCGGATGGTCATCCCAGGCTTTAAAACGGCATGCTGGTCCAGATAGCCAGCCGTAACCCGCTTGGCCCATTCCACCTTTCCCTCCTCCGGGGTCATCTGCCCGGTAAGGATGGCCAAAAAGGTTGACTTACCTTCACCGTTGGCCCCCACCAGGGCCACATGCTCTCCCTTCAACAGGCGAAAGCTTACATCCTCAAATATAGTACGGCCCCCAAAACTATGGGACACGCCACTAACATTAACTATACTCAAACTTTAATCTCCTTAATTTTTCCACCAAAACGCCCTGGCAAACGGCGACGAAGCCCTGCCCACCAAGTCTGGGGTGGATGATTTTCAAAAAACATAAAAATAATCGGTATAAGCAGCAAGGTAAATACGGTGGAAGTCAACAAACCACCAATAATTACCCAGGCCATACTTACTCTGGTCTCGGCCCCTTCAGTCATGGCCAAGGCCGTAGGCAGCATGCCCACAATCATGGTAATAGTGGTCATCATTATTGGCTTTAAGCGTACCTTGCCCGCCTCCACAATGGCCTCATAGGCGCTATAACCCCGACTTTGCAAAGTCATGGTATAATCCAGCAGCAGGGTGCCGTTTTTGGCCACCACGCCGTCCATAACCAGTATTCCAATCATGGAATACAAATTCAGGGTATTGTGGGTAATCAGTAGGAATATAATAGCACCAATCATACCCAAAGGCAAAGAAAACATTCGAATAAAAGGTGTTATCAGGGACTCATACAGCACTGCCAACAACATGTAAATCAGCACCATGGCCATCAACAATGCCATCAGAAGCTGCTGGAAGGAGTCATCC
The DNA here is from genome assembly GCA_902785445.1 of uncultured Anaerovibrio sp. Lineage (GTDB taxonomy): Bacteria > Bacillota > Negativicutes > Selenomonadales > Selenomonadaceae > Anaerovibrio. The sequence continues at coordinate 4,566 of CACZYN010000005.1, read as the reverse complement.
ATCTTATCGGATTGACCGCTGAATTTATAGGTTACTCCTTCACCCAAATCCACCTTTTTCAATTCCTTTCTTACATCCTGAATGACATCATTCAAAGGACGGTCACCGATATTGGCAAAGAGTGTAATGGAACGCTGCTTGTCCACCCGGCGGATACGCACCGGACCGGTGCCGTACTTCATTTCCGCCACATCCCCCAAAAACATCTGCTGACCGTTGATAATCACCGGTATGGAAGCCACATCAGAGGCCTTGAAGCCATCTGCTCCTTTAAAGCGTACGTTAATTTGGGTGTCCTGATTATCATTTAATACATCATTGCTTATATAACCGGCTCCCCGCCCGGAAATTGCCGAGGAAATCGCCGTTTGCACATCACCCACGGAAGCCCCCAATGTCCGGATTTTCTCTCGGTCAACGGTGAGCTGAAGCTCTGGTGCCCCTTCAATATATGAGCTGGCTACATCGGATACACCTTTAACTTTGGTGTTCAGTACCTCCTTAACTTTATTGGAGGCCGCCACCAGCCGGTCATTATCCAAGCCCCTAAGTTCAATTCTAAGCGCACCGCCGCCCCGAACGCCGCCACCACCGGAAACACCTGTAATGGTGGTCTGGGTCTCGGACACGCGAATGGAAGCATCATCAATATCCGCACAGAAGGCCCGCATTTCATCAGCCACTTCCCATACAGTCCGATCCCGTTCGCTGCGATCCTTGAGCTGAACCTTTATACGTCCCTCATAGGAGTTACTGCCACCTGAACCAGCCAAATAATGCTTTACCTCCGGAATACTCTGGATCTTCTCTTCAATACGGCTGACTACCTTATAGGTTTCATCGGCAGTACGATTTACCGGCAGCTCCACGATTATCTGGAAACTGCCTTCATCCGTTCGAGGCATAAATTCCGCCCCCACTACTCCCAAAGGGATCAGTGACAAGGCACCAATAAACAGAGCTAACGCTCCTAACAGCAATTTCTTTTGATTATTAAAGCTCTTCTTTAAAATTATCTCGTACTTTTCTACGGCCCTAGTTTCCAACCGGTCCATAAAATCCCATACCCGATTTTTGGTTGGGTGCCAGCCTTTATGGTACAGCTGGGCCGCCAGCATTGGGGTCAGAGTAAAGGATACAAACAGAGAAAACAAACCAGCAAACACAATAGTAAGACCAAACTGACGGAAAAACTGCCCCGTCATGCCGGACATAAAGGCAATAGGCAAAAAGGTTACAGCATCACACAGAGTAATGGCAATAGCCGCCATACCGATTTCCATTCGACCGGTTTCTGCGGCTTCCGCTGCTGGCTTGCCCATTCTGAGGTGCCGAGAAATATTTTCCAGTACCACCACAGAGTCATCTACTAAAATACCAATGCAGAGGGTCATCCCCATCAAGGACATCATATTAAAGGTAAAGCCCGCCACATACATCACAAAGAAGGTCGCTATCAAGGAAGTTGGAATAGCCACCATAACCGCTGCTGTGGAACGCCAGCCCCGCAAAAAGAGGAACAGCACCAAGCCAGTGGTAATAAGGCCTTCTACCAAAGTCCCCAAGGTGTTGTGCAGGGACGACCGAACATAATCCGCATCATTGCTGATAACCGTAAAATTATAATCCGGATTATTCTTTCTGATTCTGTCCAGCTTCTTTTCAATATTATCAGCAGTTTCCACCACATTGGCATCACTGTTTTTGTATATTTCCATCATAACCGAGGCTTGACCGTCAAAATTACCATACCGGTTTACCCGGGCGGTCTGATGACGTACCGTAGCCACAGCTGTAATAGGGATTATGGCCTTATCGGCATTTTTCACAAATATTTTTTCAATATCACTGGCGTTTTTATATTGGGCCACAGCCCGTACATCAGACTTTACTGTATCTGTGTAAATAGTACCAGATGGCAAAAGCTGATTTTCATTTTTTATGGCTGTCACAATGTCATTGAGGGTCAGCTTGTAGGCCGCCATTTTACCCTTATCGACTTCTACAGCCACCTCTTTATCCAGACCGCCAAAAACCTCAATTTCCGACACACCGCCGGCCTGCTGGATTTCATCGGCAAATTCATTATCCACCCGGGAATACATATCTGCCACGGAGGCCTCCGAAGTAACTGCTACCTCCATAATTGGCTCATCGTTATCATCCCGCTTGATTACTACCGGATCATCTGCCTCATCAGGCAAATTATAGCGGATGGCCTCTACCTTCTTGGTGGCATCAATAGCCGCACTATCAGCATCTGCATCAAATTCCAGCTCCACATTGACTCTGGCCCGTTCATACCGGGCAGTAGAGGAAATCTTTTTGACATTGGACAAGGATGACAGGGCTTCCTCCACCGGCTTAACAATCTGCTGTTCCACCGACTCCGCACTGGCTCCGGGGTATTTTACCATTACCGTAATATATGGCGTATTTACCGCCGGCAAAAGCTCAATCCCTATACGGTAAAAGCTAAATAAGCCAATCACCACAAAGAGGGCCACAATCATTGAGATGCCCACAGGGCGATTTATGGCAAATCTTGTAATATTCATCAGTTACCCTCTCCTGTGTCTTCAGCTGACTCCAGTACTACCTTGCCGCCGTTCTTCATACGGTCCAGGTTGGTAATTACCACCTCGTCCCCTTCCTTTACTCCGGACAACAATTCTACTTCCTCATCGTTAATTAACCCTATTTTTACTTCCCGCTCTTCCACAGTACCATCCTCATGGTTATACACAAATACTGTGGTTATACCATTCTTGGTAAGAACTGCGTCCTTAGGTGCAAACAAAGTATCCTTCCGCTGTAAAATATCAACCGAAGTACGGGCAAAGAGTCCCGCCTTAATATCTCCCTTGGCAATGTCCAAGGAAATGCGGGCCACATATGATTTAGTGCCAGCACCCATGCCAGGGCTGACATATACGATCTTACCACTATAGGTAGCCCCCAGGGCATCAATGGTCACCGATACAGGCAGGCCAGTACTCAATAGGGCTGCATCATTTTCCGACAAGGAACAATCCACATACAAATGACTGTTATCAATCAAGGTAAGTATCTTGCTGCCAGCACTGAGGAAGCTGCCTACCTCCACATCCCGATAGCCAATAACGCCTCCCCGAGGCGCCCGGATAATCATATCATTCCGCTGCTTTCTCAAAGCATCCACGCTGTAGGCATTTTTCATAGCCGCAAACTGCTTGGAGCGCACACTGGCCGGAGAATCACCGTTATTTTGGTCCATAAGGGCATCAATAGCCCCGATGGAATACAGATACTGCTGGCGTTCGTAATGGCTTTTTTGAATTTCATAGGCTGCGGCAGTCTTGGCCAAATTGGCATTATAGGAGGCTTCCTCCGTTTCTGCATCAGCACTGGCCGCTTTAGTGGCTGCCTCCCCCTGCTTTATGGCAATATCCAGATCACCGGTATCCTGAATAACCAGCACATCACCTTCGGCTACCTGGTCTCCCAGCTGGACATTTACCGCTGTTACCCTGCCAGCATATTTAGGAGCCAAGACTATTGTGGCATCAGAGACGGTCTGACCGGACAGTACTATATGCCGGGCCATATCAGCCCGTTTCACCTGATACAGAGACACCTTTGGTAAAGGCTGTTCTGCCTTTTTATGTCCACCTTTTCCCCCACCAAAAACAAAATATCCCAGCACTGCTACCAATATCAAGCAAACTAGGCCGGCTATCATAATTTTTTTATTATTTTTATAATTGGATAAATTGTGACGCATATAATTCCTCCAAAATAAACATACTACACTCCTTCTATTTTAATCTACAAGCCACATTTTTACCATGACTTTTTCATGTAATCCTGCTAAAATCATTAGTAAAAGCAAGAAATCATAATTTTTCATTGAAAGGTGGTTATATTTTATGTTTCCTGTGGAAATTAAACCGGATATTTATTGGGTAGGTTCCATGGACTGGTCCATGCGAAATTTTCATGGCTACAGTACTGAACGGGGCTCTACCTACAACGCTTATCTCATTATGGATGAGAAAATCACCCTTATCGATACGGTAAAAGCTCCTTTCTGTATGGAAATGCTGGGACGTATACGTAATATTGTGGACCCGGCCAAAATTGACTATATCATTTCCAATCACGTGGAGCCGGATCACTCCGGCGGTATTCCATTCATGCTCCAGCATTGTCCTAATGCCAAGATTATCACCAGTACTCCCAACGGTTTAAAGGGATTGACGGGCCGCTATGGTGAGCATGATTACTTGGGCGTAAAAGCCGGCAGCACTTTATCCTTGGGTAAACGCACATTGACCTTTGTGCCGACTCCAATGCTCCACTGGCCGGACAGCATGGTAACCTATTGTCCGGAGGAAGAGCTGTTATTCTCCAATGATGCTTTCGGGCAACACTTTGCCTCCGTGGGCCGCTTTGAGGATGACAACGATCTTAGCGAAGTGATGCACCAAGCCAAGAAATATTATGCCAACATTCTCATGCTCTTTGGTCCTCAAGCCCAAAAGGCCATTGAAGCTCTGGGTGATTTAAAAATCAGCATGATTGCCA
>CACZYN010000004.1 GCA_902785445.1 uncultured Anaerovibrio sp. | reverse complement strand
CAAAGAGCCACTGGGTCCATTTATAATAATCCGGACGGCAGGTAGCCACTTCCCGGTCCCAATCATAGGACAATCCCATTTCCCGCTGCTGGCGTTTCATATTGTCCATGTTGGAATAAGTCCAGTCAGATGGCTTTACCCCATGCTTTATTGCGGCATTTTCCGCTGGCATGCCAAAGGCATCAAAGCCCATTGGATGAATGACATTAAAGCCCTCCATGGTCTTGTAACGGGCCAGCACATCACCAATGGAATAGTTGCGCACATGTCCCATGTGCAGGTTGCCCGATGGGTACGGGAACATTTCCAAGGTGTAGTACTTTGGTTTCTTCGGGTCCATTTCAGTCTTGTAGGCCTTGTCATCCAGCCACTTCTGCTGCCATTTCTTTTCTATTTTTTGTGGCATATATTTCTCCACAATAAAGCCCCCCATACGAATATTTTTACAATTAAACAAACCTCATTATATATTAGGCTTTGCCTACCGTCAAATAAATAAAGGCCAAGGAATAATTTTTCTATTCCCCAGCCTTTATATTACACCTCAAACTTCCCACATGCAAAAACCTGACGGCTTCTTGAAAACTGTATACTAAGTTTATTATTAAACTTACCAGCATAAGTATTTGCTCTTATACAATACCAATCAGATACTGTATCAACAGGGACATGCAGGCCACCGCTGCCCAGCAGCAAAGCCCCAGGAAAATGGGCTTTAAGCCATGCTTTACCAGTTCCCCGAGCCGGGTGTTCAGGCCAATGGCCGTCATGGCCATGACAATGGCGAATCTGCCCCAGGTGCCCAGTGCTTGCGAGAGTGCTTCCGGCAGAATGCCGGTGGTGTTGACAATGGAAGCCACTACAAACCACAGGATAAACCAGGGAAAAATCTTTTTGAAGTTAAAGCCAGCACCACTGCTTGATTTTTCCCGTGCCATCAGCAGGGCAAAAATCAGGCAGACCGGAACAATCATCAGAGCTCGGGTGAGTTTTACAATGGTGGCAAGGCCGCCAGCTGCTTCGCTATAAGAATACCCCGCAGCTACCACGGAGGAAGTATCGTTTACCGCTGTTCCGGCCCACATGCCAAAGCCCAGGTCAGACATATTCATCAGATGGCCCAAAAAGGGGAAAATAAATACAGCCAGAACGTTGAAGAGAAAAATGGTGGAGATGGAAAAGGCGATGTCCTTGTCCTTGGCACCAATAACGGGAGCAACCGCTGCAATAGCTGAGCCGCCGCAGATGGCCGTACCTGCGCCAATAAGGGTGGTGGTATTGCGGTCAAGATGCAGCATTTTGCCTACCACCAAGGCTACCATAAATGCTGTTAGCAGGGTAAATATCATGACGGAAAAGGACTGGCTGCCAATGTCTAGCACATGAAAGAGGTTCATCTCAAAACCCAACAGGATAATGGCGTATTGAAGTATCTTTTTGCCTGTAAAGGCGATGCCAGGCTCTAAGGCCGTGGGGCGCTTTATTCCAGCCAGCAGCATGCCCAGCAGGATGCCAAATACCGGCCCGCCGATAATAGGAAACTGCTTGCCCAAAAGCCAGGCTGGTATGGCAATGACCAACGCCAGCAAAATACCGCGTATGTGTTCTTTTTTCATTTGTCAAGATGCCTCCTCGAATATCATTATGGAAACATCCTAACATTTGCTGGGTAAATTGTAAAATACTATGATTTGATGATTATCATAGGTTATAACCTATGATAATCATCAAAATTGCCGCAAAGGTCAATGAAGTTCTCTAGGGCTGGCGTCTGATATTTATTGACATGGCAGACAATCCGAAAAGTCCGTGTAAAGGAAATGCCTGGAATGTCAAACTTGCTCAGCTTGCCTGCAGCAAGTTCATGGTTGGCAACCCGTTCTGACAGCACAGCTATACCAAAACCTGCCATGACCGCCTGCTTTATGCTTTCGGAATTATTGTAGGTGCCGATTATCTTAGGTTTTATACCCTGTTCCGTCATAATACGCGTAAAGAGTTCCCGAGTGCCGCTGCCTACTTCACGGGTAATGAAAGGCATTTGGGACAGGTCGGAAATAGTACGAGGGATAGGATTATGGGGAGCAGCCAGGAATACCAGTTCATCGGCCATAAAGGGATGTTCCTTCAGATAGGGAGAATGTATGTTTCCCTCTACCAGGGCCAAATCCAATTCATCATTCAGCAGGGCTTTTTCCAAAGTAGCAGTATTGTGAATGTACGAGTATACCCGCTGCCTACAGATTTTGCGGAATCTGTCCAGCAATGGGATAAATATGCTTTCTCCCACAGACAGTGTGGCACCAATTCGCAAGGGCGAGCCGTCAGCAAAATCCTGCATAGCAGATTCTGACTGGTTAACAAGGCCGGCGATGTGACGGGCATACTGCAAGAGTTCTTCCCCAGCTACGGTCAAAAAAAGCTTCTTGCCCAGCCGTTCAAAGAGCTTCGTTCCATAATGCTCTTCCATCTCTCGAATGGCCTGACTCACCGAGGGCTGGGAAATATGCAGTTTTTCAGCGGCTCGGGTCATGCCGCCTTCATCGTGGACATAGAGAAAAATTTGGAAATGACGCAGTGTCATAAAGATGCTCCTTGTTTCGTGTTTACTTCAATACAGATGAGCTACTTAAACTTCCCACACCTGAAACACGCGTAGTTCCTTGAAAACTGTATATCTCAGAAGATAAAAAAGGCGCAAAGCCTCAAAACTTGGTACAATAGAAGTGCTAACAAACCATTATCCAAGGAGGTTTTACGCCATGTCTATTGTATCACTTGAATCTGCCGATGAAAAGAATGTTTCTGCTTCTATTGTAAATTTCCTCACTGCCTATGGGTTCATAAGCCTTTTGAGCAAGTGTGGTGGCTTGAAGCTCAAGGGGATACCTGTCAAGGAGTTGTTCACTTACACTCTGACCAATGCCTTCCGCATGGGGAGCTTCTACATGCAACACAAGCTGGGAAAAGTTCGTGAAGGCTTTTCCAAGAACACCTACTACCGTTTCCTCATGAATCCTCGCACAAACTGGCTTCGCTTTACCACTATGCTTTCCGAGCGGATAATCAACGGGCACATTCGCCCACTGACATCCGAGAACCGCGATGACTGCTTTGTCATTGACGACTCTCTGTATGAGCGCGCTGGCTTTAAGCGCACAGAACTTGCCTCCTGGGTATTTGACCATGTTTCAATGCGTTGCAAGAAGGGTTTCAGGTTGCTGACCTTGGGATGGACGGATGGCTGCACCTTCCTGCCCATCAACTACTCCCTTCTGGCATCGAATGATGATGAAAAGATTCTCGGCCCCTGCAACAAGGTAGACAAGCGCACTATTGCTGGGAAGCGCAGGCTCATGGCCCGCCAAAAGGCCACTTCTGTCATGATAGATCTCTTGAAGACTGCCCTGGCAGCAGGCCACAGAGCGAAGTATGTCCTCTGTGACAGCTGGTTCTCCAATCCCCAGCAGCTTTTGGATATCAGGAAGCTTGGCCTTAACACAATTGCTATGGTAAAGCGCAGCAACAAAAGATTCTACCTCTTTGAAGGAAAACCAATGGACATCAAGCAGATTTTTGCTTCTAGCAAGAAACGCCGTGGCCGTTCCAGGTATCTTCTGTCTGTATCCGTAAAAGTTGGGCAGGACAATAATGGCGAAAATGGCATTGATGCCCGCATCGTCTGCGTTCGCAACCGCAACAACCGCAAAGATTGGATTGCCATAATCTGCACGGACATGAGCCTTAGCGAGAATGACATAATCCGCATCTACGGCCATCGCTGGGACATCGAGGTGTTTTTCAAGACTTGCAAGAGCAGCCTGTTGCTTAGGAAAGAGTACCACGGCCTTTCTTACGACGGTCTTACCGCCCATGTTGCCATGGTATTCACCCGCTATATGCTTCTGGCAGTTTCCAAGCGTGATAATGAAGACGATCGAACGCTGGGCGAGCTGTTCTACATCATGATAGCCGAAGTTGCTGACATGACCTACCATGAAGCCATGCAAATCATAGTGGAGGCTATGCTGGCGACAGTTCAGGAAGAATTCCATATTACCGATGAGCAGGTAGAAACCTTCTATGCGAAGTTTATGTCCAAACTGCCTGAGTCCATGCAACACCTATTGCAGGCGGCTTGAGGATTTTATCTCTTGAGATATACGGTTTTCAAGGAGCCGTTGGTATTTTCTATGTGGGAAGTTTGAGTTACACTTTATATTACATCAGATACCGCAGATATACATAGCCCATACTGATTACGATGGACATAATCATGCATGGGAAGGCTACCTTCATAAAGCCGATGAAGGAAATCTGCTGGCCGTGCTTGGCAGCCAAGGAGGCCACTACTACGTTGGCGCTGGCACCAATCAAGGTACCGTTACCACCAAGGCAGGCACCCAAAGCCAGGGACCACCACATAGGCTCCAGATTGTTCAGACCCATGGTTCCCATATCCTTAATCAACGGAATCATAGTAGCAACGAACGGAATGTTATCCACAAAGGCGGAAGCAAAGGCAGACATCCACAAAATCAGAATAGCAGTAGCCTCTACAGAGCCCTGGGTAATAGCGATGGCTTCCTCAGCCAGCATCTTGATAACACCAGTCTCTACCAAAGCACCAACCAGGATGAACAAACCGGCAAAGAAGAAGATGGCCGTCCATTCCACCTTGCCCAGAACCTTGGAGATCATTTCCTCATCCCGGGTAAAGGTAATGAGGAGCAACAGGCCCGCACCGGTCAAGGCCGCAGTAGCGGACTCCAAACCAAGGGTACTGTGCAGTACAAACAAGGTCATGGTGAAGGCCAATACAGCCAGGCACTTCTTTACCAATACCTTGTCTCTGATCTGCTTGGAAGCATTCAGCTTCATAACCTGCTCCTGCAGTTCAGGTGTAGTGTGCAGGGATTTGCCGTAAATCATTTCCAATACAAAAATGGTAATAATAAAGATTATGATGGCCGGCAAGGTCAAATGCATGATAAAGTCCATAAAGCTCAGGCCTACGGCGGAACCAATCATAATATTTGGTGGGTCACCAACCAAAGTGGCGGTACCACCGATATTGGAGGCCAAAATCTGGGCCATCAGGAATGGCTTTACGTCAACCTTTAACTGGGCCGTAATACTAAAGGTTACCGGAACTGTCAACAGTACAGTGGTAACATTATCCAAGAGAGCCGAGCAGACTGCCGTCAAGGTAGCCAAAGCCAAAAGCAGCTTCATTGGCTGAGCATTAACCTTTTGGGCCGCCCAAATGGCCAAAAAGTTAAACAATCCTGTTTCGGCGGTAATATTTACAATAGTCATCATACCAATCAGCAATCCCAGGGTGTTAAAATCAATATGATGAATCGCTACCTCCTGAGACAAAATACCGCACAAAATCATCAGCATAGCGCCAACGATACCGACAATAGTACGATGTACCTTCTCTGAAATAATCAGAGCGTATGCCGCAACGAAAATTACTACGGCAATAGTTGTTGTACTCACAATTTTTCCCTCCTAAACATGCAGAAATTTGACCGACGAATTTTAATTACCCTTACAGTATCACATAACGGCCAAAAAGTACATATTTATTTCTTCATTGTTTTGCCCTTAACCACCGGAGTGATGATAATATCCCAATCCTCCCGTTTTACCTTAAGGGTATAATTTTTGATTCCTTCTCGAAAGAGCTCCATTTTCAGCTCCAAAAGCTTACGCCCCAGCTTGTCCAGGGTTTCATCATCCAGCCCGGACATGGACAAACTATTGCCCTGCTTGCCAAAAATCTTTTCCCGGCGCTTCTTTTCCTCAGCGGCTTCCGCAGCCAGGAACTGGGCTTCCATAGTCACATCTTCCACATAGCCGTCCAGCATATCCTTATCGGATAATCCCTTTGGTATCTTGCCCATTGTCTTATCCTTTCTTGGCCTTGGCCCAGCTGTCTTTCAGGCCAACCACCCGATTGAATACCAGTTTCTCCGGGGTAGTGTCCTTATCTACTACGAAATAGCCAGTCCGCAAGAACTGATAATGGGTTCCTGCTGCGGTAAAGCTGGCACTTGGCTCAATCAGCGCATTTTCAATTACTTCCAGAGAGTTTTTATTAACAGCGGCCAAAAAGTCCGCTGGTACTTCGCCATTCTCATCAGTTTCAATAAGATAATCATAAAGGCGAACCTCAGCCTCAATAGCATCCTCAGCGGATACCCAATGAATGGTGCCCTTCACCTTGCGGTTAGCCGTAGCGCCACCAGTCTTGGACTCCGGATCATAGGTACAGTGCAGCTCGGTTACATTACCATTTTCGTCCTTGATAACTTCCTCGCACTTGATGATGTAGCCATGCTTAAGACGAACTTCGCCTTCCGGCTTCAAACGGAAGAATTTTTTTGGAGCATCCTCCATGAAATCCTCCTGCTCAATGTACAGTTCACGGCCAAATGGCACATAACGGTGTGCAGAGGTATTTGGATTGTTATCTGCCAGCATAAATTCCTTTTTGCCCTCCGGATAATTGGTAATAACCACCTTCAGAGGATGCAGTACCGCCATAATCCGATCAGCATGCTTGTTCAAATCATCCCGCACGCAATGCTCCAGCATGGCCACATCCACCAGGCTGTTGGCCTTGGCTACGCCAATTTCCTCACAAAAAGCCCGGAGCGAGGCTGGCGTATAACCCCGGCGACGCAGGCCAGAAATGGTTGGCATCCGCGGGTCATCCCAACCGGATACATAGCCTTCCTCCACCAGCTGACGCAGCTTACGCTTGGAGGTAACTGTATTGGTAAGATTCAACCGGGCAAATTCAATCTGCCGTGGACGGGCTCCGGTCTTAAAGTCCAAAGCATCCAACAGCCAATCATAGAATGGACGGTGATCCTCAAATTCCAAGGTACAAACAGAGTGGGTAATCTCCTCAATGGCATCGGACAATGGATGAGCGAAATCATACATTGGATAAATGCACCATTCATCGCCGGTACGATGATGGGCCACATGGGCAATACGATAAATTACCGGATCCCGCATAACGATATTAGGCGATGCCATATCGATTTTGGCCCGCAGCACCTTTTCCCCATCAGCAAAGTCACCATTCTTCATCTTGGCAAAGAGGTCAAGATTTTCCTCCACACTGCGGTTACGGTATGGGCTCTCCTGGCCTGGCTCGGTAAGAGTACCACGCATGGAACGAATCTCCTCAGCAGTGGAATCATCCACATAAGCCAAGCCCTTTTTTATGAGCTCCACAGCGAAATCGTACAGCTTGCCAAAATAATCCGAAGCAAAAAACATCCGGTCATCCCAGCTAAAGCCCAGCCACTTGATATCCTCCTGAATGGAGTCCACATATTCCACATCTTCCTTGGTAGGATTGGTGTCATCAAAGCGCAGGTTGCAAATGCCCCCATTATTTTTGGCCAAACCGAAGTTCAGGCATATGGACTTGGCATGTCCTATATGAAGATAGCCGTTGGGCTCCGGCGGAAAGCGGGTATGCACTCCTTCAGGATAGTACCCGTTCTTTAAATCATCATTGATTTCATTCTGTATAAAATTGGAAACTATAGCCGTATTTTCTGCCATGGTATCGCTCCTCTTTATTTGCTCCCTTAACGGGGCGGTTAAAACGGCCATACGCCGTCAGCACTCTTAAGTATATCACAAAATGAGACTAAATTCAGTAGTCTGCAGGCAAATCACTGGAATTACATTTTTCATCCACATATCTGCTCAACCGTTCATAGCCCAGCTTCACCTTCTCAAGCTGCGGCAGGTGTTCCATCACCCGGGGCAGATAGCCCTTTTCCCGTATCCTAATCATAGTCCAGGCGAAATTTATATCGTAGGCCCACATGAGCCGCACCAAGATCCGGTCATTGTTGGTACGAATTTCATTGTAATCAACCTGCTCACCCCGGACGAATCTATCGATAAATCCCGGCGCAAACAGCATTTTTTCATCCTCAAACTGGATTTTGGAAAAGGTCTGGATTTTCTTCCCCGTCAAATATGGCTCCAACACCCGGAAAATGTCCAGCTTGTCCGCATCCCGAATAATCTTGGCAAATAGCAGATGCTTCTTGCTGGGTGCGGTAGCAATATCCTTTTTATTGTGGTTAAAGATGGCAAAGAGCAGAATCTCCTTATCCTCGGCCACCAGCTCATCATAAAAGGCCAGTTCCTTGATTACCTGCAGTCCCAAAGCCGCATGGTCCTCCGACATGGCATCGGAAAAGGTCCGATACAGCTTCCACTGCCGAAACCGACCCACATCATGAAAGAGGCCTATCAATTCCGCCAGCAGCACATCATGCCGGTTAAGCTCCAAATGCTCCGCCAACTGCCGGGCATAGGCGGTAACATACCCGGTATGCATTTCCTTGGTCTTGATGCCCAGCATGACATCTTCGTCAGCCTCATAAAAGGATTTCATGTATTCATCCATCCACTTATGGGCTTTTTTGACAATCTTTTCCATATAGGTAAATCTCCAACAATCAATCGAAAAGGAGCTGCATATCACAGCCCCTTACAAGGTCATAAAAAATCTAACACATTATATCATATTTTTTTATTACCTGCTATTAATTTGTTTATTACTTGTGAAAAACCTTTAGAAGCCCGCTGCTTTCATGAATATTCTCCATATATTTGCGGGAGTCGTACCGCCGGTCATTGTCCCCATCCGTTGATTGTCATCAGCACCGACCCAGACCCCGACCACTAAGTCAGGTACATACCCAACAAACCAGGCGTCATGGTAATCACTGGTAGTACCTGTTTTACCGGCCACATCACCGCCAATATTGGCCGCAGTTCCTGTACCATGACTTACTACACCTCTAAGCATGCTATTAAGGCTTTCAGCAGTCTCTTCCTTTATTACCTGTTTGGAAGTCTCCGGCTTAGGATACTCCTCCAAAACATTTCCGTCGCGATCAAGCACTTTCACAATAGGAGTATGCTTCACGTAAAGGCCCTTATTGGCAAAAGTACAATAGGCACTGGTAAGTTCCAGAGGAGTCACGCCTCGGGTAATTCCCCCCAAGGCCGTAGAGAGGTTTCCGTCATTTTTCTCTCCCTCCATAACCAAGGTGGTTATTCCCATGTCCTTAGCGTACTTTATTACTTTTTCAATGCCAACATCCTGAGCAACCCGTACAGTTGCCACATTTAGCGACTGTTCACAAACATACCGAAGAGGAACACTGCCACTATAACTTCTATCATAGTTTTGCGGTGACCAACCGTAAATATTTAGCGGTGAATCAGCCACCACAGAGTCCGGTGTATAACCAGATTCAAGAGCAGCGGCGAACACGAAGGGTTTAAAAGCCGACCCTGGCTGTCTTTCCGCCAAGGCGGCCCGATTAAACTTGTCAGTTCCCCGTCCACCCACCATGGCCTTTATGTAGCCAGTATGTGGGTCAATGGCCACTAATGCCCCTTGAGGCTGTTTAAGGCCGTTGGCATCCTGCAGCTCCGGCAGATTCTGCATAGCTTCCTCGGCCTTTTTTTGCATATCCATGTCTAAGGTGGTATAAATCTTTAACCCGCCCTTATAGACCCCATCATCACCATATTTTTCAATCATGGTTTGGATTACATAATCTACGAAATAGCTGGGCCCGTCAGTTTTGACGGCAGGTGGCTCCACATGAATTTCCTCTGCCCCGATTTTTTGGGCCGTGTCAGCACTGATGTAGCCATATTTGGCCATTTGCTGCAAAACCACACATTTTCTTTTTTGAGCGGCTTCTATATTATTGAGGGGCGAATAAAAATTCGGGCTCTTAGGGATACCCGCCAGCATGGCACATTCATTCAAATTAAGATCTTCTACGTTCTTGCCAAAATAATACTTAGATGCTGCCTGAACGCCATATATTCCCCGACCAAAATATATCTGATTTAAATATAGTTCCAGTATCTCATCCTTGGTATGACGATGCTCAATCTTTAAGGCCAAAAACATTTCCTGAATTTTGCGTCTAAAACTCTGTTCCTGAGTCAAATAGGCATTTCTAGCCAGCTGTTGAGTAATAGTGGAACCGCCCTCGGCAATCGCATGGTGGGTAATATTGGCCCACATGGCCCGGAGAATTCCCCGAAAATCAATGCCTATATGGTCGTAAAACCGCACATCTTCCGTTGCCACAAAAGCATTCTTTAGATTCTTCGGTATTTTATCGCTTTTTACCGGCTCCCGGTCCTCCTCGGCATGAACAACCGCAATCTCATTCCCCTTTATATCGTATATATGGGAAGTAAAGGCCGGCTGAATATCCGGCAAATCACTCTGTATATTAGCTGACGCCGCCAAGTAGCCGATTCCGCTGCCAATAGCAACCACTGATATTATTATTATTAAACCTGTAAATATTTTCACAGCTGCACATCCAATTTATAATCAATAAATAATCTCATTCATATTAAATACACCAATGACAATTCTACAACACCAATACTAATTCTTCAACCAGAAAAAAGCAGCCATATCAATGGCTGCTTTTCAACATTTATTTTGTATTTAGTTCTATAAATATTTTACTTAACAAATACTACATTGCCCTGCTGCAGGAAGCTGGTCTTCTCATTTTCTACCATAATTTTAGCGGCATCAGCATTGGATACTACAGGATTTACAAAGCCTTTGATGGACTGCGCCCGTACGATAAGCGGATTGGAACCGGCCCGGGATACGCCACTGGTCAAGCTCTTGGCGTAGGAAACATAGCCTCTGTTTATAATTTCCTCATGGGTAAAGTTGTCCTCACCATATACCATCTTGCCGTCTGGAGTGAATACGCCGGCTGCCATAGCAGTTTCCAGACCCAAGCCACTGCAATCAACAATCAATCCGGTATAAGGGCCGGTGCTTACAGGAATTTCTGGCACATAAGACTTAGCCGGAGCTAACGGAACCACTGGCGTGGTACGCTCTGGGATAACGGCTGCTGCCAAAGAACTGGTTCCGCGAACCGGAATTTCCAAAATCACATGATAACCATCTTTATCCTGATATTTTTTTACTACCTGAGCACCCTTAATCAAACCATTAACCCGACTGCGAATAACATCACTGGCAGTAATGCTGTCCTGTACAGTGGTATCAGAATCAATACGTACACCCTGCACTTCCTCCAAGGCGTTGCGCATGGCATCCACTTTGGCTGCCCGATAACCGTTAATAGCATTAGTATTGGTCAAGGCCCCCATACCTTCTACCCGGATAACTCCGTCAGAAATGTCAGTAGCTGCAAATACTGTGCAGCTCATCAGCAGCATTGCCACTGCTAAAATTGTTGCGAATAACTTTTTCATGATAAATTCCTCCTCGTTTATATTTACCTCATCCGTCAACTTCGTTGACACCTTCCCCATAGGGGAAGGCAAAAATTTGTTGTGGAGCTTCGCTCCTATAAACCTTCATTTTCTCCACCACTTGGGTGGGCTAATTTTATCCAATAATTTATTGTATCTCTGGCCACCTTTTCGGCTGAATCTAGTCCTGCCTTGGTCAGGACCAGCCGCTCAGCCTCTTGTTGGGTCTCGGCCAGCATTTCGTAGCTTTCCTTAAACTCACCTACGATGGTCTTCCGCCTACAGTCATAGGCCTGTATTTTTACCCCAGCCCGGGCCATATAGCCCTTTCCGGCGGGGTTAGCCATAATCCCCAGGATTTTGGCTTCACCAACAATAGCATAATTTACCATTATGGTGTTGTTATCCAGCAAGGTCCACATGGACTGGATATAGCTGTTATAATCTCCGGTCAAAAACCGTTGCTTGGCCGGCAACAAATCCTCGTCCTGTTCCACTTGGAAGCCCTGCATCCCAAATCGATGATTAAAGGCCTGTTCCAAGCTGTCGCCATAGCCTTGATTATCAGAAGTATTTACCGCCCGAATAACGATATTGGCAGTCATATCATCATTTTTTTCCTTTCTTTGGGCTACCAGCTCCTGAAAATCCACATGCAGCTTTTTATCTCTTACGGCCACCTCGGCTATCACCATAAGCTGGTTGCCGCTGGTGCTTTTTTTCACCACCTTGCAGCTATCCACATAATCATTGTACCTGTTCATCATCTGGGCAAAGGCACTATTGGGATCATTCTCTGCCCGGGTGTCATGGGAAAATACTTTGAACACCGCCCGTTTCTTGGCATCCTCAATAGCTTTGGCCTCTTGACCAGCCACCGCTGTTCCGCTGACCTTAACTATGATTATCTCATCGGCTGCTTCAGCCTTAGCACCTAAGCAAATTGCCAAACAAAGCATCAGCATCCATACTGTCAAGGCCTTTATTGCTTGTATCATAACCTCACTCCCTCCATTACCTTTCCCTCATCATTGAACCTGAAGAATAATTTTACTGGTACTTTCCAAAGGAATTAAGGTTATGCCATTGTCAGCGGCTGCCTGGATAATTTCCTGAGTCAGCTCATACAAGCTGTCCCAGCCGCTGGCGATTATCTTGATTTTATAGGCTCCATCCGGAGCAAATCCGGTCCGAGTAATTCGGCAATGGGCTCCCTCCAACAGATTGTTAAAGAAGTTACTATGCGCAGCCCGATCGGTTATTCCTTGGATTTCCACTGACGTATTCAGGTTGTTTACTCCCCCCCGATTTTCAAACTGCATAGTCTTTAAGGTGGAGCGGGCCAAATTTTCTGTAGCCTGGGCTGCAGCCACCCGTCTGGCGGCGAACAAAGCAGCTTCCGGTGTTTTACCGACCCCGGCAAAGCGTTCCACATAGGTTTGGGAATAGCCATTTTGTATTCCCACCAAAGAGAAACTGCCTTCAACTTCGCTTTGATAATAACCGCTGGAATCTTTGTGAACACTTATATCCCTTAGGGTTCCTGACAGAACCGAATTGGCGTTATTATCGCTATCCCTACGGGCCATCTGCCGCAGATCAGCTGGCAAAGGATTTGGATTGTGAGCTAATAGCTGAGCAACATTATCGTTTACCACTGTCTGAATTCCCATGTCGCTTAGGTATTGACTCACAATATTTACGGCCCGTTCATCCCGTTGAACCTGGCCATCCAGTCCATAGCCTACAACTGCCACATTGGCTACCCGTGGTTCTAAGGCAGCAGCCATAGCCTTGGCCACATCATCCTTGTATTTGGTCTCGATGTTGGTGTCATCTGCTTCCAAATCCGCCTTGATGACGAATATTCCACCTTGAACCCCTTCCGAAATTATGGATTTTATCTTTACATAACCGGTGGACCGGGAGGCAATTTTGTCGGATACCACCACGCCCATATCCACTTCGGTATTACTGCGGACATACATGCCTACCTTTTCTTCCAACAGGGTTCGCATTGCATCCCTTAGGGCCTCATTGCGGGATTTTTCATAATCTCCCTCGTAAGGAGCAGCTCCCTCCACAACTTCGGCGGCACAAATACCTGTATTAACGGTCAAACCACCTAAGGAAACCACGCCCGCCAGTATTATAGGAATAATCCATTTTTTCCTTGTCACCTTCATCATTCCTATCATCCCATTTCCTGTACTGCAAATCTAGAGTTTTTGGCTGCCCAGCTCCTGGGCCAACCCCATCAGCAGAGCACTGTAAACCATTTTATCATCATAATCCGTAGTTACTCCCTCCGGAAGCTTTACTGTTCTTTCATTCAGGCGGCTGAGCTCCGCCTTTTCGCTGCCCTCTACGGGGCTTTTGGCCAGCCACACCTTGTGGAGGAAGGTATACACATTTCCCCCGGACTCCACTGTATCGTTAGCCATTCCGGAAATATCCAGTTTTATCGGGTGTTTCGGGTTGGACATGGACACATCCACCCGACCATTAACACTGTCCAAGCTGATTTTATAGGCCGCATCCACCATTTTATCTGCCAGGCGATTATCCCTTACAGCTGGCGGATACACTACCCGCTTGGTCTTTTTTTGATAAGCAGCGGTGTAATAGTATCCTACTAAGAATTTGAGCTCTTCACCTTGCCGCCCCGAAAACATTTCCTGGGCCATCTTGGATGACATTCCCACATTCACTACCTGGTAGGTTTCCATTCCCAATTTGGCTTTATCATCCTTGAGATTTCCTTTAATGTTGGAAAAACTTATATCCTCTTTTAACATATTTCGCACCAGTGACATTACCTTACGGGTCTTCTCACTGTTGGAAATTGCTTCACTACGCACGTTATGCCATTTATTAGTTTTGGCATCAAAGGTTGGCAGGCCGATCGTTTCAGCATCTACCAAGGGTACAATCCCCAATAGTCGCAGGCTTACCGTATTGCCCTCACTACCTACTTTGGCATAGTCCAGATTCTCCTCTGGCATGCAGAACAGTAGGGAAATCCCTGCTATCACCGTGGAAGTGTAGGCTGTTTCCAAGGTATTATTGTTGGCGGTATCAATGGAGGTACTCACCATAAGGGTTGGATACAAGAATATTTTGTCCTCTGCCACCTGATGTTCATTGGAGCTGTGATGCTCTGTGGCGGTTATTTCCCTTAATTCGTAGGGCAAGTCGCCATCCTTTGCCATGCGAGTCAGCTTATCCTTTATCATTCGGTCCAGCTCGCGTCTGTCCGTATTATCCAGTTGAATGTTGTTGATGGAACTGTTATATGTGCATATAGGCTGTAAATATACCACCGGCTTGGCCGCCAGCGCAGTTCCCGTTGACAGTATTATCATCACTGCCACCAGTAGTTCGCCAATCCGCCTAATCACCGCCGATCCCCTCCGCTTTTTGCAATGCTTATTATTTGCGGTCCTTTATACTGTCAACTCTGTTTACTTGATTTGTTGCTACTAATATAGACCGCTTCAACTATAATCCAATTAAAGACTAATTAGAAAAGAATTAAAATGAAAAATTTCCCTGTACACGTTGGAAATCTACCAACAATTCATCGGCTTTTATCCTACAGCCCAGAGTTAACACCTTAACGCCAGCTTCTTGGGCCTGCTCCATGGCCTCACCAAAGGCCGGGTGAGTTTCAACATTGGGCCTGACCTCGGTAACCTTGGGCATTTGAATAACGAAGGCTATGCCCGCCCAATAGCCCTCCTGCCGGGCCTTTATAAGCTCCTGAATATGCTTGATTCCCCGCTCTGTAGGCGCATCTGGAAAATATCCTATGCCCTTCTTCTCCAAAGTACAGCCCTTTACTTCCAATAAATATTTCTGCTTCTGGCGTTCCATGTAGAAATCAATGCGTGATAAACCATATTTATATTCAGGTTTTATGTAGTCAAAGCCTTGGTTTTCCAGCCACTCCCCCACAATTTTATTCGGAGCCTGACTGTCAATGTTAATCAGTCCCAGGCCAGCTTTCTTTACCCCTATTAAGTCATATTTGGTCTTCCGCTGGGGATTGTCCGCCACAGAGAGCACCACATCCACCCCTGGCAGTAAAAGTTCCTTACACCGACCGGTATTTTTCACATGGACCGTCTCTACTGCACCAGCCAAATCCACCTGGGCAATAAACCGATTGGGGCGTTCTATAAACTTAGCCCAAATAACTTTCTCATATCGCATGCACTTCGCCCCCATTATTTTCTGTCACAATATGATTATAACGCAGTTGTTCAAATTTTTCTTTTGAAAAAGAAAAATCTTCCATTTAGCGTTTCGTCGATAACAAACAAGTAGCGACATAACGCAGTTGTTCAAATTTTTCTTTTGAAAAAGAAAAGAAAAATAAAACTTCCATATAAAAAAGGACACAGTCTTAAACTGTGTCCTTTGGTCAAAGCATTATTTCACTTCCAAAGCTGCCGTTACAAAATCACGGAACAATGGATGTGGGTTGTTTGGTCTAGACTTAAGCTCTGGATGGAACTGGGAAGCCACAAACCAAGGATGATCCTTAACCTCAACGATTTCCACAAGGCTGTCATCAGGAAGAGTACCGGCAATAACCAAACCAGCATCCTTAAGCTCCTGACGATACTTGTTGTTGAACTCATAACGATGACGGTGACGCTCGCTGATTTCCAAAGTGCCATAAGCCGCCTCAGTCTTGGTACCAGGCTGAATTTTGCAAGGATATGCGCCAAGACGCATGGTACCGCCCTTATCTTCCACGTCTACCTGGGATTCCATAAGGTCGATTACCGGATGGGTGGTCTCCTGGCAGAACTCAGAACTGTGGGCATCGTTCATACCGCATACGTGACGGGCAAACTCGATAACTGCACACTGCATACCAAGGCACAGGCCAAGGAATGGCAGTTTATTTTCCCGGGCATACTGAATGGACATGATTTTTCCTTCAACGCCCCGATCGCCAAAGCCACCTGGAACCAAAATACCTTTGCAACCAGCAAATACTTCATCCAAATCTGGGTTCTTGGTATTTTCCAATTCCTCAGCATTAACCCAATGAATTTTTACATCTGCCTCATTGGTAATACCTGCATGATGAAGTGCCTCGGTAACAGAAATGTACGCATCAGGCAGTTCAACATATTTTCCAACAACAGCAATCTTAACCCGCTTCTTAGGATTATTAATCTTATGAACCATCTGCTCCCAGCTATCCATATTCACTGGAACATAATCCATATTCAGTTTTTCCATGGCAATACGGTCTAAGCCTTCTGCCTGCATCATCAGAGGAACTTCATAAATAGTGGAGGCAGTCCGATTCTCAATAACTGCTTCCTTGTCCACGTCGCAGAACATAGCCAGCTTGGCCTTCATTTCATCAGTCAAAGGATGCTCTGTACGGCATACCAAAATATCTGGCTGAATACCAATACCTCTAAGCTCCTTAACACTATGCTGGGTTGGCTTAGTTTTCAATTCTCCGGCAGCTGAAATATATGGAACCAGAGTTACATGAATGTAGAGAACATCATTCTTGCCGACTTCTTTCTTTACCTGACGGATAGCCTCCATAAATGGCAAAGATTCAATATCACCAACGGTGCCGCCGATTTCAGTAATGACTACATCAGCATCGCTTTCTGCCGCCACGTCATATACACGCTGTTTGATTTCATTAGTAATATGAGGAATAACCTGAACAGTCTTGCCCAGATAATCGCCCCGACGCTCTTTATTCAGTACATTCCAATACACCTTACCAGCTGTAATATTGGATCCCTTAGTCAAATTAATATCTATAAACCGCTCATAATGACCAAGATCAAGGTCAGTTTCCGCACCATCATCAGTAACGAACACTTCGCCATGCTGATAAGGGCTCATGGTACCTGGGTCGATGTTAATATACGGATCAAACTTCTGAATGGTAATATTATAACCACGATTTTTCAAAAGGCGTCCCAAAGAAGCTGCAGTGATACCTTTACCAAGTGAAGATACAACACCACCGGTGACAAAAATATACTTTGCCATATTATTATCCTCCTATAATCTATAATCAGCCATTTTCCTGAATGCTCTCAAATTTGTGGGTATCGCTGGCTTTTTTCTTTTCGGAAGCAGCTGCCTCACGGGAAATGGAGCGGGAACCGCGAGAACTCTTTTTCTCTACCGGATACCACTCAGTGAGTCCCCACTTGCCATCATTTCTATAGGTAAATCTACTATCCATGTTAATCTGGGTGTAAATTTCCGAAATAGCCTCTGGCAAGGACTGTACTGGCTTCTTCTTGCGCTTAATAACCTCAAGGATAAGGTCTTTATAATACATTGGCTCGTAGGCGGAGGAATCCACCACATTGGCAACATCAGCATTGTGCTCAGCCAAAATATACGCAGCGACTTCAACATCTGTACTCTTTAAATAATCCACTTAAAACGCCTCCGATAAACTAAAATTTATAATTAACTTTTCCAACTTATTACATCTTTTCCGGAGCAGATACTCCCAAAATGCCAAGAGCATGTTTAATGGTGTGAGCTGTAACGGTAACCAGAGCCAATCTGGCCTCAGCCAAATTCTCATCCACGCCCAAAATACGGCATTGGTTGTAGAAGCTATGGAACTTGCTAGCCAGCTCATAGGCATACCGGGCAATACGCTGTGGTGCATACTCCGCTGCCGCCCGCTGAATTTCTTCCTCGTACTCCTGCAATTTATTAATAATATCTATTTCAGTTTCGTCTTTCAGCAGGGAAAGATTTACTCCCTCACTAACCTTAAGCCCAGTTTCCTCGGCCTGACGGAAAATACTGCATATACGGGCATGGGCATACTGGATATAGTACACCGGATTTTCATTGGTTTTGGATTTGGCCAAATCCAAATCAAAGTCCAGCTGGCTGTCCATGGACCGCATAATAAAGAAATAACGCGCCGCATCGGTGCCCACTTCCTCAATAAGCTCCGCCAATGTTACCGTCTGACCGGTACGCTTGCTAAGCTTCACCAGCTCGCCACCCCGCAGGAGGCGAACCATCTGAAGCAATAATATATCCAAATTATCCGCATTAAAGCCTAACGCACTCATGGCCGCCTTTACCCGGCAAATATAACCATGATGGTCAGCACCCCAAATATTAATCAGCTTACCGAAGCCCCGCTCAAACTTATCCTTATGATAAGCAATATCTGCGGCCAAATAAGTTGGCAGGCCATTATCACGGATAACCACTCTATCCTTATCGTCACCGTATTCGGTGGACTTCAACCAAAGGGCTCCACCTTCCTCGTAAATCTTACCGTTGTCCTGCAGAACTTTGATGGCGGCATTTACCTTGTCCGGATGGAGAGTTCGCTCACTGTACCACACATCAAATTCACAGTTAAATGCCGCCAAATCTTCCTTCAGTGCAGCCAACTTCTCCTTTAAAGCCAACTCCTTGAAAATATCCAGTCGCTCATCTTCGGACATATTCAAGTACTTGTCGCCTTCTTTTTTGATGATACGCTGAGCAGTGTCAATAATATCCGCCCCATGATAACCATTTTCCGGGAAGGTGCTCTCATCTGCCATGCCCAACAGCTCCATATACCGATGATTTACTGACAAAGCAAGATTATTAATCTGATTACCGGCATCATTAATATAATACTCACTGGTTACAGGATAACCAGCAGCTCGCATTACATTAACCAGTGCACTGCCCGCCGCAGCACCGCGACCATGACCAACATGCAAAGGACCAGTTGGATTGGCACTGACATATTCCACCTGAATAGGCTTCATATCCTTCTTAGGAAGCTGTCCGAAGTTCTCTCCCCGCTGCATTATCGCTGCCAAGCCATCATAAAGGACATTGGCTTTCAAAAAGAAATTAATGAAACCCGGACCGGCAATTTCCACCCGGTCCAACCAATCTCCTGAAATGCGTCCAGTGACTTCCTCCGCAATCTTCCGAGGATTCATACGAAACGCCTTGGCTGACTGCATGGCAAAATTAGTGGCAAAATCCCCCAATTCCTTTTTGGGTGGTACCTCCAAAATAATATTTGGAAGCTCCGCCTCTGGGAAAACGCCATCAGCAATAGCGGACTTGGCCGCACCTTCAATAGCAGCCAGCAATGTATCCTTAATATCCAAAACAATAGCCTCCTAATAATAATCTGATATATCAAATCTCGCGAATTTCCAAGTGGAGTTTGTATTCTCCTACTACTGAACCGTTAACTGCCATATCATACAGCAGATCAACTTCACCGCAAGCCTCATTCATGCAAATTGACAAATCCTTGGTACAAATCTCCAGCTCCATTGCGCTATAAGGAGTACGATACATAGTATGGGTAGTCTTCCCCATAACAAAGGTCATATCCGTATCCAAAGCCCCCCGGCGAAAAATATTCAGACTCTGTCCATCCGTTTTTATGGTAGTACGAAGCACATTTTCCTTATCTACGCTGTCATCATTATATTTTATATAATGCTTATTATTACGAAAATAATACTGACCTTCCGTAACGTGGGAAATCTTTTCCATGCTGCCACTTAAGTCTTTTTGATGGCCTGAGGTGCTGATTGTAACCTTCTTCATATCGCCTTTCTTATCCCCGTAACCAATGGGGAAATTACCTCTTGATTAACAGAACATTCATTCGCTTCCGCATTTACACAAAACTATACCTATTATACATAAAACGAACTTTATTGCCAACAAAATTTTACATAAAATAATACCACAAGTGGCTGTGGAAATGTCCTCCATTTCCACAGCCACTTTCATAGCTCAAGATCATAATTATTGAACTGCCACATCAATCTCCACCGCATGACCACTTACATCCATCATAATGGTAAGATACTGTTCATTGCTGATTTTAATCTGGCAGTCCGCCCCCACCGTTAAGCTAGGGGTGGAAATATCAACCTCCAATCCTAACGCTGTAAGGTTGGTAGCAGCATTAGCCGTAAGCATATTTGACATCTCAGAAATAGCACTCTGGGCCATCTCATCGAAGCTCTCTACCGGCATACCCATCATCATAGTAGACGCAATAAATTTCGCCGTTTCTTCACTCATATTATATACTACACTACCCCGGATTTCTTTGGTAAAACCAACTATAACCGCCACCCCGAGGCTAGTTGCACTCTTCTCCTTGACACTCATGCCAGTTCTGGTAGGAGTGGGGAACCCCATCTGAGGAAGTACGGTAGTAAATGCGTCTATAAAAGGATTAACCAATTTTACATCCATAAGTTATACTCCCCTCGCAAAACCAACATTCATATACACATCACCATATGGAGTCTTCGCCTTGATATTAAACGCAATAAGGTCAGGGTTAGACAATACAATATCCGAGCCGACAATAGTACCCGGAGGCGTTACCCGCATTTCTCTATCCTTAAATATATCATTAACCTTAGATACTCCACGACCAGAGATAATATTCCCGGCCTCTTCAATAGCTGCTTCGGCTTCTTCAGAGGACAAATCATCTTCCTGGTTCATGCCCAACATAGCCTTGGACAAGCCAAACATAGTATCAGAATCCATGTATAATGCTACACGGCCTCTAGGCTCGCCAACTATACCAACTACAACGGCCACGCCATCAACCTGCAGTACAGTTTCATCATTTTGGGCAATCTCAATTTCACTTTGCACACCAAAAACCTGCATCAGTGTCTGCTGAAGAACCTTAGCGAAAGTAGTAACATAGGACTCCCTGTAGGTCGCCACTGTACCTACATTGTCCTTGCACATAATCATCAAAGTATCAATAAGTTCATTGGTACTAACCGGCTTTTGCAAAAAGGCACTTATACCGGCCATACGCCCACGCATAATAAGCTTGGCATCCTTCATAGCACTGATCATAATGATCTTTGCTTTCGGATCGATAGCATGAATACGGCTGGTACATTCTATACCATCCTCATCCGGCAAATTCATATCCATTGTAACAACATCTGGTTTCGTTTTAGCATAAAGAGCAACCGCTTGGGCACAATTCTCAGCCATCGCACATATTTCAAAATTAGTCTTTGCGAGCATAGAGCTAACCATCATACGGCTTATTCTGGAATCATCAACAACCATAACCTTGACTTTTTCCACAAACAATCACCTGCATTTCTTCGCATAATATATATCATTAATAAATATTCGACACGAAAGCCAAAATCCTTTTATTTTAGAAAAAAATTGTACGCATTTTACAGAAATATACAAAAACACATTTTCAAAAATTAGCAAAGGATTTTTAGCAATTCTAGGAAACCTAATTAAACAATTCTACATTAAATTAATAATTCCTTCATTTTGGGGAGTAAAAATTTCAAACGCTTATAAGGTATATTTTGCCGGTGGCAAAATTTGAACAACTGCGTTATGTCGATTCTTGTCTGTTATCGACGAAACGCTAATTGGAATATTTTTCTTTTTTTTAAAGAAAAATCTGAACAAATGCGTTATAATTACTATTGTATTTTTTATATAGGAGGAATAACTATTGGATAATATATTGATTATTTCGGCCTTTGTCCTGTATTTGGGACTGATGATGTATATCGGTCTATATTATTATAGGAAAACAACTGACATGGACGATTACATCATCGGCAACCGTAAGCTGGGAGCCTGGGTAACTTCCCTCAGTGCCGAAGCCTCTGATATGAGTGGCTGGATGCTGATGGGACTGCCGGGAGCTGCTTATCTGGCAGGGCTTAATGCAGGCTGGATAGCCCTTGGTCTGGCGCTGGGTACCTATGCCAACTGGAAATTCATTGCTGCCCGGTTGCGAAAGTTCACGGAAATTGCCAACAATTCCCTGACACTGCCGGATTTCTTCCAGAACCGCTATCAGGACAACAGCAATGTCCTGCGGATTGCTCCGGCTATTTTCATCATTATATTCTTTGTAATCTATACCGCTTCTGGTTTTGTCAGTGGCGGAAAGCTGTTCAGCACCCTCTTTGGTCTGGACTATGCCACCGCAGTTATGTTGGGAGCCTTCGTAGTAGTTTTCTATACCCTGACCGGCGGTTTTATGGCTGTATGCTGGACTGACTTCATCCAAGGTGTGATGATGTTCTTTGCCATTATAATGGTTCCAGCTGTGGCCGTTTATTCCATGGGTGGTGTAGGTAACACAGTAACGGCAATTGATATTATTAATCCAACTTTCTTTAATCCATTTCTTGGACCAGACGGTTCCACCATTTCCATGATTGAGTTTATTTCCCTCATGGGCTGGGGACTGGGTTATTTTGGCCAACCCCATATCCTGGTTCGCTTTATGGCCATAAAATCCTCTAATGAACTGAATCGGGCTATGCACATTGCCATGGTATGGGTAGCCATTTCCTTGATGGCCGCTGTGGCAGTAGGTATTGTGGGTAATGTATTCCTTACAGAAAAGCTGATGGGGCCACAGGTTGAAACTGTATTTTTGGTAATGACCGAGCAGTTATTTACCCCTTTCGTGGGTGGTTTGGTTCTGTCCGCAGTATTGGCCGCTATTATGAGTACAGCTTCTGCTCAGCTTTTGGTAGCCGCTTCAGCCTTTTCTCAGGACTTTTATCGTTCCGTTATCCGCAAGTCTGCTGGCCAAAGCGAATTAATTTGGGTTAGCCGGGCAGCGGTGTTAGCCATCTCGGCCATGGCCATAACCATTGCCATGAATCCGAACAGTTTCATTCTGGATATGGTGGCCTATGCTTGGGCTGGTTTTGGTGCTGCCTTTGGTCCAGCTCTCATTATGTCCCTGTTCTGGCGTCGGGCTACCAGAAACGGTATCTTAGCCGGTATCATAGTCGGTGGTCTCACCGTGCTCATCTGGAAACAGCTGGCACTCTTTGGTCTGTACGAAATCATTCCAGGCTTTGCCTTCTCCCTGCTGGCCATCTACATTGTCAGCCTTATGGACAAGGAACCAGCCAAAGAAATCACTGATATGTTTGACTCCGTAGAACATTCGGAAATCTAATTATATAGCATCTAAAAGGGCTCTTGGCATTCTGCTGCAGAGCTCTTTTAATTAATCCTAAAAAATTTTGAAAATTTTTCTCATTTAGGTATTGAAAATCATTTTCATTTATGTTATATTAAATACGAGCTTTGAAAGAAGCGAACTCTCCTAAATATAATACACACACCAAAAAAGTCTTCGCCTGCTCATGCGAAGACTTTTTTGGTGATTTTTTATTCTTCTTCCATATCTTTTGGTTTGCCACGACCAATCAAATAAAGTGGTCGATTCTTTACTTCCTCATAAATACGGCCTATGTATTCTCCCAAAATACCCAATACTGTCAGCTGCATGCCACCGAAAAACACGATACAAGCCGTAATAGTAGCCCAACCAGCTACCGCATCATCGTAGACGAATTTGGATACCAATACATGCAAAAATAACAGAATACTTATAAAGCCACAAAAAACGCCTATATACAGTCCCATACGCAGTGGCAAGGTTGAAAAAGCCATAACTCCATCGATGGCAAAGTGGAGCATTTTCCGGGGAGAAAACTTGGAAACCCCCGCAAAACGTTTAGGTGCCACAAACTCTATCTGTGTTTGCTTAAATCCCATGGAACCAATCATACCACGAATAAAACGGGCATGTTCCCTATACCGGCGAAAAGCCTGCACCACCACCTTATCCATCAGGCGGAAGTCTGAACCTCCCTCCTGAATATGAACAGTGGACAAAAAATTAAGCACCTTATAGTAATAAGCTGATGTTACCTTCTTTACAGCAGAAACGCCCTCGGTGGTTTTACGGATGGTCTGCACCACCTCATAGCCTTCCTCCCACTTGGCAATCAGGGTTGGAATCAGCTCCGGTGGATGCTGCATATCACCATCCATCATAATAACCGCATCTCCATCTGCCAAATCCAGGCCACAGGTCAGAGCTAACTGATGTCCGGAGTTCTTTGCCAAAAAAATAGACTGAACCCGTTTATCCTTTTTCTCCAACTCTCGCAGGATCTCCCGGCTCCGATCCTTGGAACCATCATCCACAAAATTCAATTCAAAGTCATAATCTAATCCCTCAAAGACTTGGGCGATGGCCTCGTAAAAATGCTCTATGTTATCTTCTTCATTGAATACAGGTACAACAACTGATATAATCTTCATATGTAATCTCTTTCCCATCAAATTAATTAATTTTTTACCAATATATTATAACGCAATTGTTCAAATTTTTCTTCCTAAAAGAAGAAAAATATTCCACTTAGCGTTTTCCTTATATTCTATTACTATTACCGAGGACTTTTCAATGAATTTAAGCGATAAAATCAAACATCATTTTCTCACCAAGGAATTTTTCCTCTTTCTGGTTATT
The DNA here is from genome assembly GCA_902785445.1 of uncultured Anaerovibrio sp. GTDB lineage: Bacteria > Bacillota > Negativicutes > Selenomonadales > Selenomonadaceae > Anaerovibrio. The sequence goes on along the minus strand of CACZYN010000004.1, from coordinate 845 downwards.
GGCTGCATCAATACCTTTAACTGCACCTTTTTGGCCTGGCTGTGTTCCTTTGCCATAACCGATGCTAATTTAACCTTTAATATTGGTTACATTTTAGCCAATATCTGCGCCTGTTGGATGAACAGCCGCTTTGTTTTCCACGATACCCTGTCTGTCAGTCGATTTATTAAATTCTTTATATCATATATTCCTAACTACATTATCCAAAATATAATTGTACTGATCTTTTATAACTGGCTTAACTATCCACCAGTTGTAAGTTACCTGCTGGCCGCCATCTTGGGTATACCAATTACTTTTTTAATGGTAAAGATATTCGCCTTTGGGCGGAAGTAAAAAACAGGACCATGAAAATCCTTTTTCACGGTCCTGTTTTAATTTTCATTTCAATTCCTAAAGGATTTAGGCTTCCCTAAGATTTCTGACCATACAATAGCCTGAGCGATCGGGGATAGTCCCCGTTTGTGCTCTACCTGGGCATAGGGTGATTCCTCCTGCTCAGCTTCCGGTACCTGTTCTTTAACGTGCCGGGTCAGGTACTCCTGATAAGGGTTATGAACCTGAGCGTACTCATCAGGGTGATGTGGCCTATGCTGTGGTGCCGGTGGTTCCGGCATCCGCGGCGGGATGGGAAAATTCTGGGGCAGCGGTTTTGCCGGCGGTTTTTTCTTGTCCAAGGCATTCCCCACTACCACAATAGCAATAAATACTATAATCGGTAATATTTCATCCATTACCTATCACCTACTTTATTTAATCGTCGGTGGAGTCAACGGGCCATCGGAGGCACTGCGACTAATGCTGTCACGCATATCCGTATCTGCCTTGACATTATTGAGCTTATA
>CACZYN010000003.1 GCA_902785445.1 uncultured Anaerovibrio sp. | reverse complement strand
TCCGCTTCATAACGTCCTCAGCGGTGGCATCACTGCTAAATTCATAGGTATCCGGGAATAAAAATCCCTCCACCGTATAAGTTACTGCCGGATTTTTTTCCATATAACTATATGGCGCATAGGTTTTGGCCAGCTTCAAGAATTCCTTTTCATCACAAATTCCCTGCTCATCCAATCGCTTGGCAATATCCTTTACATTAAAGCCCTCGGGAATAGTCACCCGCATGGCCACAGTTTTGCTGTTCAACAGCACGGAAATCGCTTCCCCGGCAGTCATATCCTTATTCATGGCAAAGGTACCTACCCGAAACTTGGCATCTGCCCCGTTTAGCTTGCTGGCAATCCAAAACTTGGTGGAAGAGGAAATCACACCTTTTTCCACCAACATTTTACCGATGGCATCCGATCCCATCCCCGGAGCTACCCGCACATAAACGACATCCTTATTTTTGTTTACCTCAGCATTGGCTGGAACCCGCAAGCTGAAGCCTATCATGGTAAAACAGATAATAAACAGTGCAAAGACAGCCCCGGCGCCTATTATAAGTTTCCGCTTTTTGGCAGCAATTTCCTCGGCACTGGCCTTGGCATCATAGGATATCATATCAGTTATGTATTCCTTTAATGAATCTTTGATATTCTTAAAGTCCACCATATTCACCCCAAAATATTAGTTACAAACACCATCTTATTTTATCACAGACCCAAACAATGTAAAAGGACGATTGCCAAAAAAGCAATCGCCCCAAGAAATTATAGTTTATTCAGCTTCCAGCTCGTCACAAATCCGGTTGTATTCCTCCACAACCTTATCAAATTCTTCTTCAGGGAAATCTACAATATAAACATCTTCCCCCTCTTCGTCTTTGGTGATTTTGGCTATAGTGACATTTTCCTCTTCATCAAAGTCCTCGTCACCTTCCGTATTAAGCCCTACCAAGAGAGCATACTCTTCACCATTCAGTGGAATGCGCATCTCTTCCGCAAAATGCCGCTCATTGCCAGCCTCATCGGTAAAGGTTACGATAATTGGCTCGTAATCCATCATTTCATCATCCATCTTGTTATCTGCCATACTTTCTTCTCCTTTTCTTTTTCTCAAACCTTACTATCCAGCCAACCTTGCAAAATAAACACCGCCGCCATTTTATCAACGACCTTTTTGCGTTTTTTACGACTTACATCCGCTTCCAGCAAGGACCGGGTGGCTGCCACAGTGGACAGGCGCTCATCCCAAAGGACTATATCAGCATCCGGAATTACCTTTTTTATTTCCTCGCAAAACTCTTTGACGAACTCACAACGAGGACCTTCTGTGCCATTCATATTGCGGGGATAGCCTACGATTAATTTCCTGGTTTCATATTCCTTGGTAAGCTCCACCAAACGATTCAAATCATTCTCCAAAGTGGAACGACGAATAGTCTCCACTCCCTGGGCTGTCATCCCCAACAGATCACTCACCGCAATACCGATGGTCCTGTCACCTATATCCAGGCTTAATGCTCTTTCCATCAATGCTTCTCCAAGTAGGACCGAATAAGTTCCTCTAAAATTTCATCCCGCTCCAGGGTACGAATCTTCTTTCTGGCGTCCTCAAAGCTGGTAACATAGGTAGGATCCCCGGACAAAAGATAACCCACCAACTGATTAATTGGATTATAGCCCTTCTTTTCCATGGAAAGACAGGTACTGCGAATTATATTTTCTGCTTTATTTTCATCGGCACCAAACCGAAACATCATGGTTTCTTCATTAACCATATTCAACACCTCCATTTTTCATACCTTTCGTCATTTATGATACCACAATACTATGAAAAAAGACAGTAAAGTTAAAGAAAGCACTGACAAGAAAAACTGGGCGTCCCTTTATGAGACACCCAGCTCAATAATTAATTCTCAAAAAATTACTTCAGAATTTCTTTTAATGTGGCAAAAATTTTATCGATGTCAATAGGCTTGGCCAAATGAGCATTCATCCCCATGGCAAAGGCCTTATCCTGATCCTCCTTAAAGGCGTTGGCGGTCATGGCCACTATTGGAATATTCGCTTTGGCCTCATCATCCATATTCCTTATTCTTTGGGTAGCTCCATAGCCATCCAGATTTGGCATCTGAATATCCATGAGGATAAGGTCATAATAACCTGCTTCCTTCTTGGTAAGCATATCAAAGCATTCCATGCCATCAACGGCCCGTTCTATTACAAAACCGGCATCCTCCAATACAGCTATGGCAATTTCAGCATTGAAGTCATTATCCTCCGCCATAAGAATCCTCTTGCCAGTAAAATCCAGTGTTTCAGCCTGAACACTGCTATCAGAGGAGACTGTTGGAAGTTCACCAATCCGATATGGGATACTAAAAACGATTTCCGTGCCCTCACCCAACTTACTGTTAACGGTGATTGTGCCTCCCATCCGGTCCAGGATACTTTTAACAATAGCCATACCCAGACCTGTCCCCTGAATACCACTTTGGGTGCTGTTGCGATCCCGGGAGAACTGTTCAAAGATTTCTTTGACAAATTCCTCGGACATACCTATGCCTGTATCCCGCACGGTGTATTCCAGATAACATTCCTCGGCGGTTTTACCAGGCAGCTCCTTGACTCCCGCAAATACGCTTCCCCCATCTGGCGTATACTTAACCGCATTGCTGACAATATTCATTATAACTTCAGACATGTGGGTTTTATCCATATAGAGATGCGGATGCTGAATATCACAGGAGCTGGACAGATGCAAATTCTTTTTCTTGATTTCTCCCTCAAAAACCGTCAGGCAGCTATTAAACATTTCCACCGCATCCGTCAGGTCTTCACTGATAACCAGCTTTTTGTTTTCAATGCGGGCCATTTCCAAAACACTGTTTAAAATATCCAACAGCTGGTTGCTGGCCACCCGAACCTTTTGGCGATACTCCTTGTTCTTGGCCTCATCCCCTGGATTACGCTCCTCCAATTCCGTAAAGCCAATTATGGCGTTGAGTGGCGTTCGAATGTCATGGGTCATATTAAACAGGAAGGTTGTTTTGGCATTGTTGGCTCGCTCGGCCTCTTCCCGAGCCTCCACCAATTCCCTGTGCTGCTCCTGCAGTTCCTCATTCAGAGCCTTGGTATTTTTTATCTGTATTTCCTGCTCGACGGTAAATTCCTCCAGACGAGCCTGCTGATCCTGCAGTTCTGTATTGAGGGCTGAAATTTCCTCCACCTTGTCCGACAATTCCTGACGCTGATTTTCTGTCTCCCGGAGATGTTCACGGTTGTGTTTATTTTCCCGGATAACAAAGAACATAATCAGGGTAAAAAGCACAACCAGTATTACCACCGGCAGCCAGATATTTTTCTCAAGAAAATCCAGCAAGGTCATTTCATGCTTTGGCATGTAGTTATAGGCGTAATTAATGGCCGCATCCTTATCCACAAGACTAAGACCATGATTTAATATACGCATTACTGCGGCATTGGCATTCAGACAGGCAAAACCCAGTCCCACATCTCTGGTAAGTGGGGCAATATTTAATTCCTTAAATCTTTCATCACTGCGCAATAAATACTCGGTTCTGGCGGCACTGACAATGGTAACATCAGCATCCCCCCGCAGAACGGCATTCACACAGTCATAAACATTGTCACCGCGAATCTTCTTATTACCTGGATAATGCACAGTCACAAAGGAATTCATTACTCCATGCTGCCTAGATACAGCAATGGTGGCTTTGGTCATATCCGGGTATTCACCAGTATATAACAGATTAAAATTGGAATTTATCACCGAATAACTTGGCACCATGCCATTTTTCTCTGCAATCCAATAATTGGACAGGGTCGGAAAAACCACATCCACCTCGTTATCGTATAAGGCTTGCTTGAGATCAGCCGCTGTTTTATATCCCTTATACTCAAATTTAATGTCAGTAATTTTCAGGGCCGCAAAAATTTCCGGCAAAACGTCCTTTATAACACCATTAACCTTTCCGTCTTCATCCGTGTAGCTGTACGGCGGATAATCATTTATGTAGCCTACCCGCAGGGTATCGTGCTCCGCCAGCCATTTGCGCTCTTCCGTGGATAAAATCGTCGTAAAGGATGTACGTCTGAACCATTTTCTTGACAGCTCCACATTAAAATCCGGATTTTCCTGGTACAGCTTACGCTGAGCCCGATTAAGATCTGCCAAAATATCTGGCCGCTGCTTATTAACTACCATATAAGCATCCGCCGTACCAGCCTCCAAAAAGACCTCAAAGCCCATGTTGTCAAAGGCATTGTATCCTTCAGCAATCATCACATCAATGGAGCCGTTTTTCAGGGCTTCATCCCGATATTTCATATCCTCAAACTCGACAATTTCCGCTTGAAGATGATTAGTATTTAAGAATTTTTCTACCACCTTAATTTGGGCCCCAGTAAGAGAACCAATCCGCTTGCCGTTTAGACTTTCCGGCTCCTGGGTAATGGTTTCATTAGCGGCCAATTTGTAGAATAAGTATTGTCCCACCAACATCGGATCATTAGGATAGCTGATCACTGCTTCCCGCTCTGAGCGGTAAGCCAAGCCACCCAGCAGGTCGATTTCCCCCTTCAGCAGCTTTTCATACAGTTCTCCATAAGTGCCATACACATATTCATATTTCCAGTTGGTTAGCAACTTAATTCGCTGCAAATAATCAAAGGCATAACCGCTTTTTACCGCATCATCCGTGGAGCCGGTAGAAAAGCCTTCTTCCTCATAATATCCCACTCGCACCGTTTTTTCGTCATTGGCGGATACGGATGTTGCCGGCATGATTTTAAACACACCAAAAAGACAGGCCAACACCGTGAGCACGCATAACAAGTTTTTTAAATTAAACCATTTCAAGTACCGTTTGTTGGCATGTCGCAATTCCCGCACCCCCTGGAGAGCCTTTTTCAACTAATGAAGCACATTTTTCAATGCCTTAAAGATCTTCGTTACATCAATCGGCTTGGCCAAATGGTCATTCATGCCCATGGCAAAGGCCTTTTCCTGGTCCTCCTTAAAAGCATTGGCAGTCATGGCAATTATTGGAATATTGGCCAAATCCGGATCATCCAATTCTCTAATCTTACGTGTTGCCCCATAGCCGTCCAAATTTGGCATCTGGATATCCATGAGAATCAAATCATAATATCCCGCCTCATGGTTGGTGAGCATATCAATACATTCCACACCATCCTTGGCCCGCTCTACCTCCAAGCCACTCTCCTCCAAAATGGTAATGGCGATTTCCGCATTCAGATCGTTGTCCTCCGTCAACAGAAGCCGCTTGCCGCTAAAATCAACTACTTCCAGCTGCTTTTCTTTATCAACAACCGTTGACTGGGCCTTGCCTATACGATGAGGTATGGTAAATACAATTTCTGTACCTTCACCCAGCTTACTTTTAACGGTAATTGTACCGTTCATTTTATCCAGAATGCTCTTAACAATGGCCATACCAAGGCCTGTCCCCTGAATACCGTTTTGGGTAGAATTATAGGCTCTGGTAAATTGCTCAAATATTTCACTGACAAACTCCTCGGACATGCCAATGCCGGTATCCCGCACCACAAATTCAATGTTGCATTCCGCTTCATTGGCCCCTGGCAACTCCTTTACTCCAACAAAAATGGTACCGCCCTCCGGGGTATATTTAACGGAATTACTGATAACATTCATTACCACTTCTGATACATGAATTCGATCCGTGTACAGGAACTGATGCTCAATATCAAAGGAGCTTTCGAACTTCAAATTCTTCTTCATCATTTCCCCTTCAAAAACTGCCAGCCAGGAATTGAAGAGTACATTGAAGTCCACCACTTCCTCATCAATAATCAGCTTGTTATTTTCAATTCGGGCCATTTCCAGCACATTATCCAAAATATCCAACAGCTGGTGACTGGCTAACTTAACCTTTTTACGATACTCCTTATTATGCTCCACATTATCCGGATCCCGTTCAGCCAGCTCCGTAAAGCCAATAATGGCATTCAGTGGAGTACGAATATCGTGGGACATGTTAAACAGGAATGTGGATTTGGCATTGTTGGCTATTTCAGCAGCCGCCATTGCTTCTTCCATGCGGGCATGCTGGGTCTGAAGTTCCTCATTAAGGGCTCTGGTTTCCTCATACTGCTCCTCAGTTTCCCGCAAATGTTCCTGATTTCTCCTGTTTTCCCGGGCGATAAAAAAGATAATCAAAGAGAACAGTACTACTAAGCCTCCTACAGGAACCCAAACATTTTTCTTTAAAAATTCCCCGATAGACATATCATGGCTTGGCAAATAAGCATAGGACCGATTAAAGATATAATCCTTATCCATAAGGCTGAGACCATGATTTAACACTCCTATCCCTTCCGACTCGGAGTTAAGGCCCACAAAGCCTATGGCAGTGTCACTGTTCAATTGGGCAATATTCAAATCCTTATCCTTATCCCGCAATAAATACTCTGCTCTAATACTGCCCACAAGCATTACATCGGCTTCTCCCCGGGAGATAGCATTAATACATTCCTCATCGGAGCCGTAATACTGTGCCTTATTGTTAGGATAATACACCGCTCTGTAGGAATCCATTACACTATTTATCTTGGAAACAGCAATCCTGGCCTTGCTCATATCCGGGTACTCGCCCTTATACAAGATATTAAACTGGGTATTAATCACCGGATCCGTTGGCAGCATATCCGCTTTTTCAGCTATCCAATAGTGGGAAATTGCCGGGAATATAACATCAACCTCGTGATTCTTCAATGCTTTGGCCAGCTCCTCAAAGGAGTCATAGCCCTTGTACTGTACATCTATATCCCAAATATTTAAGGCCTTAAAAATTTCCGGCACAATATCCTTAACAACACCATTTACATTTCCATTCTCATCGAAGGCACTGTAAGGAAGATAATTGTTAAAGCAGCCCACCACAAAGGTTTTATGCTCCGCCAGCCATTTTCGTTCTGCTGTGGACAAATTAGTGGTAAAAATAGTGCGCTTAAACCATTTACGGGTAAGATCCGAGATAAAATGCGGATTTTCCAAATTCAGCCGATGCTGGGCCCGATTAAGGTCCGCCAAAATATCCGGGCGAGCCTTATTTACAACTAAATAAAAATCCGATGTTCCGGCCTCAAAGCATACCTCCAACTTCATATCCTTGAAGGTATTGTAGCCTTCCGCCAGTATAACATCCACATAGCCCCGTTTTACTGCCTCATCCCGTTCCTTTAAGTCATCATAAACGACCACTTCTGCCTGAATGTTATGGGTAGATAAATATTTTTCCACCACCTTGACCTGGGCGCCGGTTAGTACACCAATCCGTTTGCCATTCAAGGATTCCAATTCCGATGTGACATACTCATTGGAGGAACGTTTAAAAAACAAATATTGACTGGCTCCCATAGGATCCTGCGGATAACTGAGCACAGCCGTACGTTCCGGTTTGTAAGCTAAGCCCGCCAACAAATCAATTTCACCATTTATCAGCTTCTCATATAACTCTCCATACGGGCCATATACGTATTCATACTTCCAGTTACTGTATAATTTCAGACGCTGATAATAATCATAGGCATAACCACTTTTAACGGCCCCATCATCGCCACCCATCTGGACGCCGTCCTCTTCATAGTAGCCCACCCGAACTACCTTTTCCACCGTAGCATCAGCGATCATTGTCGGCATAAATTTAAACACGCCTAAAAAGCAGGCCAGCATCGTAACCAGACAAAACAATATCTTTATAGTAAAATACTTTGAGCACCTTACACGTCCATAACGCATTTTCTGCACCACCCATATATCACTATCACAAGTATTATTCCACTGTTAATGCTAAATAATTCTTCACCAAATACTTTAATTCCTGCCTTTGAAAATTTTTCTCTATTATTATGAATTAAAAAATGAACAATTGTGTTATACTATCAAGGTGATTTTTTAAAATTTATCGGAGGACTTTATGATTACCAAAGAATTGATTGCCGAAATAAATGCCCTGGCCCAAAAGCAGCGCACAGTGGGACTGACCCCTGAGGAAAAGGAACGGCAGCAATCCCTGCGACAAGCTTATTTGGTAAGCTTTCGGGAGAATATGAAATCCGTTTTGGATAACATTGAAATTGTGGACGAACTGCCCAAAAACAAACTTAACTGATATTTTTCCCCTTCCTAAGAACTATTTCCTAAAAGAATTAGAAATTTTCAAAAAATTTCTTAAAATACCCTGTATACATGAGTCGGTTTCGTTGACAAAATTTATCATACAATTTATACTTGACTTAGAGATTGCTTGTTAGGGAATAAGCATAATAACTCGGGGGAATTTAATATTTTAAGGAGATGTTCTGGTATGTCGTTTTTGGAAGGTATTTTCGGTTCCAGCTCTCAAAACAACCCAGCAAATGCTTGTGAAGTTAGCGGAGCTAATGCACCAGGTGGTCCGGTAAAAATTACTGAAACCGTTCTTCGTGATGCTCATCAATCACTGTTGGCAACCCGTATGCGAATTGGTCAGATGCTTCCGCAGTTAGAGGCTCTGGACAAGATTGGCTATAACGCCTTGGAGGCATGGGGCGGCGCAACCTATGACAGCTGTCTGCGGTTCTTGGATGAGGACCCATGGGAACGCCTTGATACTTTAAAGGCTCATTTAAAGACTCCTATTCAGATGTTGCTGCGTGGTCAGAATCTCTTGGGTTACAACCATTATTCCGACGATGTAGTTCGTGCATTCGTAAAGAAAGCTTCTGAGCATGGTGTGGGCGTGTTCCGTATTTTCGACGCTCTGAATGATGTCACCAATCTCCGTACAGCTATCGATGCTGCCCTGAACGCCAAGGAGCATCCACATGTACAGGGATGTCTTGTATATACCATCAGTCCGTTCCATACCAATCAAACCTTTGTTGATTTGGCACAGGAACTGAAAAAAATGGGAGTTCATTCCATCTGTATCAAAGACATGTCCGGTCTCTTAAAGCCTTATGTGGCTGAAGATTTGGTAAAGAAGCTGAAATCTCAGGTTGGGCTTCCTGTTGAGCTCCACACCCACTATACTTCCGGTTTTGGCTCCATGACTTACTTAAAGGCCGTGGAAGCCGGTGTTGATATTCTTGACTGTGCTTTGTCTCCATTGGCCAATGATACTTCCCAGCCTTGTACCGAGACCATGATTGCGGCTTTGGAAGGAACTGCCAGAGACACCGGTCTGGATCGTCAGGCTATGGAACCTATTGCCAAGCATTTCCTGGGTGTTAAAAAGGAAATCATGAAAGAATTCAACCTCCCTGGCTACTTTGATGTTAATCCAAAGGTATTGGATTTCCAAATTCCGGGTGGTATGCTCTCCAACATGGTTAATCAGCTGAAGGAAATGGGTGCTGCTGACAAGTATCAGGAGCTGCTGGATGAAATGCCTAGAGTTCGTGAAGACCTCGGCTTCCCACCATTGGTTACCCCATCTTCCCAGATCGTTGGTACCATGGCTACCATGAATGTAATTATGATGGCTAATGGGCAGCCTCGTTACACCATGGTTCCTAATGAGGTTAAGGACTTGGCACGTGGTAAATTTGGTAAGACTCCAAAGCCTGTTAAGCCTGAAGTTCTGAAGGCTATGAAGATTAAGCCTGAAGATATGATTACTGACTGTGCCGTGGCTGATGCCAAGGAGCCAAAGGTTGCTGATTTCAAGCAGCAGCTGGCTGAAGCAGGTTATCCAAACGCTTCGGAAGAGGATATCCTCTCCTATGCTCTGTTCCCACAGGTTGCATTGGAATTCTTCAAAAAACATAGATAAGATTTATCCCATAACAAAAGGCTATCGCATTTGCGATAGCCTTTTATGCTGCACATATTAATGTGCAAATTTTAATCATGTTGAGGTCTTCCCTTTACTTTCTCCACAGCATTCTGAACACAGCAAATAAATTCCACTTGTTTGCCTGTATCGAAAGCGTGTACCTTGCTTAATACTTCCCCTTTAATGGTACTTACATATTTAGGCTTCATTTGATTCAAGACCAGAGCTTTTATATCAGCCCGACACTGAGGGCACCGACAAATATCAGGAATATCATCGAGTGCCTTGTCTAAATTCATCTCGACGTAAACTTCCGTCACATTTTTTACATCCTCGGCCACACTTCTCATCCTTTCATTATGTCAATCAACAAACCCGAGCATATACATATATAATCCCACCTTTGTATATTTGACATTCATATCTGATTTTCCTTTTTTATCATCAGATATTTTTTTGAAAGAATCAGTTTTTATACTGCCAATCACAGGCATATTTTTCTATGAAATCAATGGTAGTAAACAATATAAGTCCCAATAGACTCAAAACTACTATTCCGGAATACATCTCCAAATAATTCACCCGCAGCCAAGCATCCATGATAAAGTATCCCATGCCATACTGGGTACCAAAAGTTTCGGTAAAGAACAATACGGATATAGCCGTGGCCAAGGCTACCCGTATTGCCGTGATAAATTTTGGTAAGGAAGCCGGCCAAAGTACCTCAAAGAAAATGTCTTTAAAAGAAGCCCCCAAGGAATACAAGGGGTAATAGGTCTCGGTAGGAATCGCTCTAATACCGTCCCGGACTGCCACTACTACCTGAAAGACAATAATCAAAAAAATCATAAAAATCTTGGATAAATCCCCCACTCCGAAAAGCAGCATTAAAATCGGCAACAGGGCAATCTTCGGTACTGGATAAGTCAGATACACCACCGGGGCCAAAAATTTATCCGTCTTGGGGAAATAGCCCATCAAAACTCCCATAGGCAAGCCCACGACCACAGCCAAAAGCAGGCCGGCCACAATCCGCCACAAGCTGTACAGACTGTGAATAGCAATATATTGCATAAATATATCCGCCAGATTTTCTACCACCCGAACCGGCGACGGTATAATGGGCAAATCGACAATCTGAGCCACCACAAACCATATTGCCGTCAGAACCACAGCTGCCAGCAGATACCACATACCAACTAATTTTCCCATGCCTGATTCCAATCCTTTTTAACAGTGTTCCGAAGCTTTAAGCTCATGGCGAAAAATTCCGGGTCCTGCCGAATATCTTTTCCGCCAAACAGAGGATTATCCAAAATCATACTGATGTTACCGGAATTAGCTGACAAAACAGCTATCCTTTGTCCCAAATAAAGGGCTTCTTCCACATAATGGGTAACAAATATGGTAGAAACATTGAATTTGTGCCACAGCTTGAGGAAAATATCCTGCATTTCCTCCCTGGTGATTGCATCAAGAGCGGAAAAAGGCTCATCCATTAATAATACATCTGGCTGCAAGGCAAAAACCCGGGCCAAAGCCACCCGCTGTTGCTGTCCTCCACTAAGCTCTACAGGATAGCGATGTCCCAATCCCTCTATTCCCAACTGGCGCATGAGCTTTTTTAACATTTTTCGATCCAACAGCTCAGGAGCCCGCTTTATTTTCATACCCAGGCGAATATTGTCGTAAACCGTTCGCCAAGGCAACAAGCCATAATTTTGCGGCATAAAGCCAATGGTCTGTTTCTTGGGATTTACTTCCTCACCATTTATATGCACTGTTCCCTCATAATCAGGAATAAGGCCGGCAACCACCTTCAACAGGGTAGATTTACCACAGCCGGAGGGACCAATAATGGCCAAAGTTCCCCCATCAGGAACCATGAGATTTATTCCGGAAATAGCCGTATAAATATCGCTGTCTGATTTATATTTCACCGACAAGTTTTCTATACTAATCATAATCTGCCATTATTTAAACAAATCTACTACCACATCATCATAGGTGTATTCCTGCTTAATAAGTCCCTTACTGTTCATCCACTTCATACAGTCGGTAACATCCTTGTCATTTGGCAAGCCAGCCTCCCGATATTTTGGCAGCTTTAATGCTGTCTTGGCAATTTCCGGGAAGCCACTCTTTTGGATGATGAGATCCATGTATTCAGACTGTGGGTGCTCATTAAGGAATTTCACTGCCTTATTATAGGCCCGGTAAAAGGCCTGTAATTCGCTTTTCTTATCCTTTACACATTTGGCGGTAAACATCATAACCCCAGGATTAATTCCCAGCTTCTCAGAGTCGGTAATAAACTTACAGCCATTAGCTACAGCGATGCTGCCCATTGGTTCCGGCAAAGTAGCTGCTGCCAATTTACCATTCTGAAGCATCTCCAACCGGGTAGGTATCTGAGGAATTACCACCTTGTTGATGCTCTCTTCCTTCATATTTTGCGACAGGGAAATCTGATCTGTAACGTATTCAATAATGGTGTTTTTGGACACCGCTACATCCTTGCCCACCAAGTCCTTGGGACTGGTGACCGATTCATTCTTACCGGCAATCAGCTTGTAGTTGCCCTCAGTATGGGAAGTAACCTTTACATCAAAGCCACCACTTTTGGCAAAGGCTACTGCCAACAAATCGGAAATTGCTCCGTCAAGATTACCGCTCTGCAGAGCTGCATCTCTGTCCATAGCGCTCTTAAACTGCTGTATATCTACCTTAAGACCTTCCTCAGCAAAATAGCCCTTTTCCTGGGCAATAATAATCGGAATCGAGTCAATATCCGGCATAACCCCTACGGTGAGGGTCTTCATTTCGCCACTCTGCTTAGTGGAGCAACCACCAATAACCATGGTCAAGGCACACAACAGTGCCATCACAGACAATACATACTTTTTCAAGATTGTTGCCTCCCCAAAATTACTTCATAATACCCTGAACCACTGATATTCCCTGAGTTACATAATAAGCGATGCTATCAATCAGCCCCTTATTTTCATTGTAAACCCGTTCAGCATCTTCCTTGGTCTTAATAGCCTTTTGGCGCATAGACTCAAGCTCATCCAGCTGCTGATTCACCTCATTGTAGGCTTCCTTGGCATCCTGAATGGACTGATTTATCTCCGCCAGCTTGTCGGCAGCGGATTTTTCCTGCTGGGATAAATCCTTGGCATCCTTCTTCTCCTGAGCTTCCTTACCAGTCACCTTGTCAAAGACCTTCTCCATGCCTGACTTATCCTTCTGGTTTTTATCCATCTGCTCACTTTTACCCTTCAGGGTATCGGCCTCTGACTGGGCATTTTTCTTCTGCTCTTCCAAATCCTTGATTCTTTGGTTTAACTCGGCCCGACGTTCGCTAAGACTTTCCTTTTGCTCCGCTGTGGCCCGCACATTCTTATCCGATTGTTCCTGCTGCTGTTTATAGGCTGCTTCTCGGCTATTATGGTCACTGACATAGCCGGAAATAAACAATCCCACCGCCATAGCGGCAATAAAGGCGATTAACAGCAACAGTACCGTCTTGGCACAACCACCCTTTTTCTTCGGAGGAGGATTACTTCCAGGCATCTGTTGCCGCTGGAAGCCATCGTTAACTCCTCCCTGATAAGCTGTCCCCTGACGATGATTGTTAACGTTGACCGGCTCCAATTGTCTTACCCGGCTATGATTAACCACCTGGGTATCCTGACCAAGCATATCATCGGTTATCTTGGGCATGGGCTGGGTTTTATCTAAATTATCACTCATTTAATCATCCTCTAAAATCACTTAAGATGGGAGTTAACCTGACGGGTTAACAATTCCGCTTCCTTTTCCAAGGTTCTGGCCTGCTTTAAGGAAGAATCCGCACTGCGTATAGTGGTGGCATTTTTATCATCCATCCATTTGGCATAGCCTTCTGCATAAGCTATATGTAAATCACAGATTTTAATTCTCAAACGATGCAAGGTCCCGGCGGCGGCTGGTACCTTCATATCCTCCAGCTCTTTTTTGCGAGACTGCCACTCCGTCAAAACATCCGACTCCATAATCTTCTTGAGTTCCTTGCGGGTGTCGTTACTGCCCAGAGAGCCTCCGGCCAAAACAGACTTTACTTTTTCCTCCAAAGAAGCTGTTTTTTCATCATGTCTGGTCATAATAGCCGCAGACTGTTCCAGATACAGCTTTACATGCTGACGACGGGAATTATTAACCAAACCAATAAAGTCCTTGAAATTGGTTATTTCATACACCTGCCAGCCACCGTCATCTTTTTTGACTAATTCCACATCAAGAACATATTCTTCCCCGGCTTCTTCTTGATATACTTGAATTTTCGCAATGGCAGTACCAGTTTCATTGTCCACCGCCATGCTTTCCAGCCGACGAAAAGCAATTGCTCCTATACCAGAGCGTTCGACAATCATATCTGCGTCAACGGTCATACCACCATCAGTCTTACCGGATTTGCTCCACTGACCATATTCCACATAATTGTCTATGGCCATTTTAAGACTCATAACCACAGGCGCTTTAAACATGCGGCTAAAGCTGCTGACTGCTTCCTTGGTATCACCGACGGCCGGTATATGGGCCTCTACCAAGCCATCCAACAGGGCATCACTGCTGGCATCCAGCAGATGATCAAAGTCCACATATTTAGCCAGCTTATCCTTGTCATGTTTTTCTATGGATTCGCCAATCATCTTCAAGGCGTACTCCGGCGTATTGGTATAATACGCTGCATACCACCACAAGCCGCCAATTGCCGCCAATCCGGCCACCACAATGACAGCAAACAATCTGTATTTTACAGAACGCACAAAGCTGCCCATAATAACACTTCCCCTATATCTATTCTACTATTATTCCGCCGCCAACGACCTGGTCACCATCATACAGTACTACTGATTGTCCTGGTGTAACCGCTCGTTGCGGACTGTCAAATTCAATTTTTATTCTGCCGTCAGACTGAGGATAAACTGTCCCCTGGCCTTGGCGGGCTCCATAGCGAATACGGGCGTTAATCCGCATTGGCTCTGTTAGTTCATCAAAAGCCAGCCAATTGGTTCGTTCGGCAATAAGGCTTTCCGCAAACACATCCTCATTGCCACTGACAACCACCTGATTTTTTTCCATGTCCAGCCTTACCACATATAGTGGTTTTTCATAGGCTATTCCCAAGCCTTTTCGCTGTCCTATAGTATATAGTGGCACACCCTCATGACGACCAAGGACATTACCCTTGGTATCGACAATGTCCCCTGGCTTCAGGCACTCCGGTCGAAACCGTCTGAGCATGGCCTTGTAATCATCATCAGGCACGAAGCAAACTTCCTGACTTTCCGCCTTCTTAGCCACCACCAAGCCGTATTCTTCAGCTAACTGACGAGTCTCCACCTTGGTATGCTCCCCTAACGGGAACTTGATGTACCTTAACAGGTCCCGTTTAATACGATATAAGGCATAGGACTGATCCTTATGCTTATCCATGCCCATATAAAGACCATATTCACCCTGGGCATTTTGCTTTATCTGAGCATAATGACCAGTGGCAAAATAATCTGCCCCCAATTCCTTGGCCCGTTCCATCAGGGCACCGAACTTTATCTGAGGATTGCAGGCCACACAAGGATTGGGCGTACGACCTGCTGCATATTCATCCAAAAAGTAATTAATTACCTTGGATTGGAAAATATCCCGAAAATCAGCTACATAATGCTTTATGCCAATTTGCTGGGCCACCTTTTGTGCATCATTTACCGAGCTGAGCATTGCTGCATCTACTTCCGGGGAAAGACAAAAGCCGCGACCTTCATCACTAAGGCGCATGGTTATACCAATTACCTCATATCCTTCTTTCTTTAACAAGGTTGCCACCAGCGAGCTGTCCACACCGCCACTCATGGCCACCGCAACTTTTCCTTTCATGTAAAAATCCTCCTAAAGGCACACTAGTCCACTAGATATCATAACATAATTGTTAATTTTTTTCCATTTAACCCCAGGGAAAATATACCTGTATTACAACTTTTCTGTTAAAATTGAACTGGAAATATTCATGAAGGAGCAAGCTATGATTACGGGTATTATCGCAGAATACAATCCATTTCACAATGGACATTTATACCAAATAAAGAAAATACGTGAGCTGCAGGGAAAAGATACCCCGATTATTGCCTGTATCAGTGGCGGGCTAAGCCAACGGGGAGAGCTGCCTGTACTGGACAAGTGGCAACGGGCCAGATTGGCAGTAGAAAACGGCGTCAATTTAGTCATCGAGCTGCCGGCTATCTTTGTCTGCCGCAGTGCCCAGCATTTTGCCTTTGGCGGAGTATCCTTATTAAATTCCCTGGGTATCGTAGACCAGCTGGCCTTTAGCACCCCGTATCCGGATAGCACTGTGCTGGAAGCAGCCGCCAAGGTTGACATACAGGATTATAAAGATGCTCTTACCGAACTAATGAAAGATGGTTGTTCCTATGCCAGTGCCACGGCACAAATTATATCCCAGGAGTCGCACATTCCCCTGGATATTTTAAAGGACCCCAATACCATATTGGGAATCGAATATCTGCGGGCCATAAATAAAATATCCGCCAATCTGCAGCCTCTTACCATAAAACGGGTTGGCACCAACCATACGGAACAGGGAATTAATGAAGGCTATGCCAGTGGCACCGCCATACGCACCCATTTGACCTCTGGTGATTTATCGGACATACAGTCAACTGTACCTACTAATACCTTTAATATGCTTTCGGATAAGGGACGCAGCGTTGATCTTGCCAAACTGTATCCGGCATTACAGCTCAAGCTTCTCACCAGCTCACCGGAAAAGCTGCGTGATATTTATTCCATCAATGAAGGGCTGGAATACAAACTAATGGATGCTGTCTCGGCACCTTCCCTGGAAGAGTTTATCAACAATCTGATAGGAAAACGTTATCAACGCACCAGAATAAATCGCTTGATCATACATCTTCTCCTGGATATTACCCAGGAGGCGGTTACCTGCGCCGATAAAGCCGGAGCCACCTATGCCCGCATTTTGGCCTTTGATAAAACAGGAAGGGAACTGATAAAGCAAATTAAAATCACTTCATCAATTCCCCTCATTACCAAAGTAACCCAACATATTAACCGACGGGACTATATCAACAAAAATTTCGCTGATCCTGTCAGCAAAATGCTGTATTATGACCTGTTAACCAGCCAGCTGGCCGAGCTTTGCTATAACAACCACCAGCTGGATAAGGATTTCACCATCTCACCATTTTTAAATGGTTAAAACCAACTGACTGACCTTAAAAATTTTCAATGAGGTTGTAGCCTTTCCCCATGAGAAAGGTGGCAGTTTCTGGCTCATTGGTTTTAAACACCACCACTGGCTTGCCAGTCTCCCGCTCAAAGGAAATATACAAATAGGAAATATCAATATTAGCCCCATGGATGGCACTGAGAATATTATTGAGGCAGCCCGGGGTATCCTCCATGGTAATGGCAATAACCTTGTCCTCCCGACACTGATAACCGGCCTTCCGCAAGACATCTATGGCCTCATCGGGCTGATCCACAATGAGACGGATAATACCAAATTCCGCACTGTCATTGGCCAGCATGGTATAAATATTGATATTTGACTTAGCCAATACATCCGTAATCTGGAACAAGCCGCCCTCTTTGTTCTCGGTAAATAATGAAACCTGCTTTAACATATAACAAAACCTCCATAGTTTAAATTAACCACTTATCATTCTGTATCCTCAAGCTCCTTCACCGGCTTACGGCCCTGACGGAGCTTTTCTAATTCCAGACCAGGCAATGTGAAGCCCCGGCCCATAACCTCATTGGCCGACATGATTATCATAAAGGCATACCGGTCCACCGCATTTACGATAGCTTTAATTTTGGAAATCTGGGTGGTTTTCACTACCACAAACACAATATCCCGATTGGTTTTGGTATAAGCACCCTGGCCATGAACAAAGGTAACCCCCCGACCCACTTCGTAAATTATTCCATCAGCGATTTCCGCCGACTTATTGGAGACAATCATGACCGCTTTACGATGATTGATACCAGCAATAACCTTATCCGTAATATTAGCGGATACAAACATACCAATCAGGGTAAATAAGGCCTGGGTCACGCCGAAGAGACAACCGGCCACCACCATAATCATGCAGTTAAAGGAAAAAATAACCGCTCCCATATCAAAGGAATAGTATTTTTTCACAATGGCGCCAATGATATCAAAGCCACCGGTACTGCCATCATTACGGAAAACAATTCCATAGCCGATACCACAGAACACGCCTCCAAAAATCGAGGAAAGCATTACATCCTGTACTAAATGCAGGTCAGCCAGATAGTGGGTCAAATCCAAACAAATGGAAAAAATCAGCGTACCGGCTATAACATCCATCAAATATCGTCGCCCGAGAAAAATATAGGCAGCAATCAAAAGTGGGATGTTGTAAACAAATGTCTGAATACCTATTGGTAAGCCCCATAAATACAGTACGATCATGGAGATACCAGTAACTCCCCCAGTCAAAAGATTGGCGGGAACGTAAAACACATTTATGGCTGCACTGCTGATCAGACAGCCCAAAATAATCAATCCATAGTGCTCTGCTAACCTTCTTACTTTCCTCCATCTCAGCCGCATCCGTTCCATCCCCCCCATTGGAATAATTACTAAACTGCTATTAAAAAGTGTTTGTACAGGTCAATACATAGCTTCTCTTTTCCATTGGATACCCATAAATTTCGCAATAATCCTTGTCAAAAAGATTATATATGGTGAAACTTAAAGACATTCTTTTATCGAATCGCTTGGTAATAGACAGATTATGTACAGCATAGCCTCCAAGCTCCACCACCTGGGTTTCCGCTGGTTTAGCCGCCGGATAGCCGTACATAGCCTTTTGGCTGCCGATGAAATTCAGGTCGTACTGCACAGTCCAGCTATCCCGTTCATATTTGTAACCCAAGGACAACATGTGCCGTGGACGATAATCCAACTGATCCGGTAAGGCCACCTTATACCAGTCCCGACTGCCGTCCTTGGTGGTATGTTGGTTGGTATAATTCAAATACATCGAGGAATTATCATCAAATTTAAAGGTGTTTTCCCACTCAAAGCCCCAGATTTTCACTCCATTAAGCATAAAGCAATTGAATGGCTTGGTGTGAACAAAGCTGATAAAGGAGCTGTAGTCCTGATAGAAGAGGGACACTTTACTATCCAACTTGTCACTAAATTTCCGGTGCAGGGAAATATCGTAGCCCCAGCCCTTTTCCGGTGCCAAGGACTCCTCTTTGTTATGATTATTCATCATGGCCGGCAAGTTCATTCCCTGATAATACCAGTAAAATTCCACCATGGACGGAGCCCGCCATATACGATTAATTCCGAAGGAAGTGGTGGTCCGGTCATCATTTTTATAAGTGGCATTGATTTTCGGCGACAAACTGCTATCACTAAAGGATTTTACTGCCACAGCCTGTTCATCATCCCGGTCTCCCTTCATGGAATCATAACGAAGGCCATAATCCACAGTCCACCGGTTATCCATCTTCCAGCTGTCCCCTACATATATCCCGTAGTTATCCGCTTTTTGGGATGGATACAAATTGGAAGCTCCCTCAGCGTTACTGTCATACCAGCCATAGCCATAGCGATAACGGGTAAAATCTGCCCCAAAGCTCAGCTCATGCTGGTCGTTTAACACCCTGGTACCATGATAAACATAACCCTGGGATAAGTCAGTAACATTATTGCGCTTAAAGAGTGTTGCTCCAGCCAGGGACTGTTTCAGCTCCTCCATGCGCTCATTTACCTTCCAATAGGTAAATGTATCCGAGCCCTTCTCCCGCTGAGAATTATAGGAAATATTGAAATTATTCCGATTGGTAATAGCCCGGCTGCCGTCTCCGGCCTCATTATCTTTGGCACTGCTAAACCCATCAGCAAACAGGGTCACCGGATAATAGGAATTATAACTGGCCCGGGTAGGATTGTTGACCGTTACCAGCCCCCGGTTGGTACGTATATGCTGAAAATCCACCTTCAAGGTATCTGTAGCGTTAACATGGTAGCGTAAATTGATACCATACTGGCGATTGCCATAATCGGCATTACGAAGAACAGCATCCTTGGTTTCATTAAGGAATTTTAACCCCACATCAAAGAGACCGGAGGTAAAATTATAATCCAAGGCCACCTGACGGTACTTATGACTGCCAATAGAGCGTCTGTAGGTACCACCATTTTGCTGTTTGGTAACAATATTGATTATGCCCCCATTTGTCTGACCATATTTAAGGGATTTAGCCCCCTTGATGATTTCTATCCGCTCAATGGAGCCAAAAGGCATAGCCTCCCAATTGAAGGCATTGCCCCCCATTACTCCGGAATTCTTTTGGGGAACTCCATCTACCAACACGGTAAAACGGCGGCTGTCATGGCCCCGCAGCTTCAATGTCAGATCCTCGGCTCCACCGCCAAAGGACCGGGACTGAACCTGCACACCTGCCACGCCACGCAGCAGCTCCGGCAAAGTCTTGGCTGTCCCTGCATATTTCTCCATATTAATAATGGTATCTGCTTCCGTATTGATAGCCTCATCGCCATATACGGTCACCAATTCATCACCGAAATCCACCTCATTGGCCGCCCAAGCCGTGGAGGTCAATAAACTCAAGCATACTAAGCCGCTTAGAATCTTTCTCTTACTCATTTTAATTACCTTGCACTCCTTATTTATCTTAACAGGTCATGATCCAAGAAGGCCTGTTGCAATCGTTTTACAATAAAAGGAATAAATAGCAGCTGGAGAACTATTCCGGCCAGACCGCTGCTTACTCCGGCCAAAACATAGGCCACTGGCTCTGCCTGGATTTGCAGCAGCTCCCCGAACAGCATCAGGACAATAATATCCGTAATCCGGCCACAAATCATGGCTCCCAGCAAGGACACCAGCATCCCTCGGCCCAGCTGTTTATGGATTACGCCTGCTGTCAGGCCATAGACTGCCAGCTCCATTGTCATCATAGGCATGATAGGAAATAAGGGAGGCATACCGGTTGTAAGCCCACTGACCACCGGTACTATTGCTCCAACAATCAATCCGTAGGTTGGCCCCAGCAAAAGCCCGGCCATAAATACCGGAATGTGCATGGGCAAAAATACCCGACCGCTGGCCCCAACCATGTGAAAGGCCACTGGCAGCAGTACTCCCATGGCTACAAACAAACCAGCAAATACGGTTTTCGTCGTCCTCATTTCATTACACCACAATTCATTAAACAAATATTGCCTCTGTCCTCTATTTTGCCATTTATTCCCCTTATAAGCAAGAAAAAATCCACTACCCAGTGGGTAATGGATTAAATAAAAATAATTAACATCAGGCTAGGATATCCACCAGACCACCAATACCGGTCATGGCCGATACATCAATCGTGTCCATAGCTTCAATCATGCCTTCCATGGCCGTAGTCTGAGTGTCCATTGCCATTTTTAATACCGCTGTATCCAGCTGAGTAGCAGCCTTTTGGTTAGCCATATCCACTGACAACGCGGCAATGCTCATGTAATCCATGAGAGTCACTCTCCTTTCTTGTAAATACGCCAATTAACTGATGCAGCCACTGATGTAATCACAGTACACATTATCATCATAATATCTGCTCCGCCCCGGACAAAGGCTTCCAGAATATTAAGCACTGTAAGCACCACAAATAAGATTGCGGCCCGTTTGTAAAACCTTGGTGTTTTTCCATAGTCCTTGTAAGCCTTTAAAATCATGAGAAACACCACCAAGGATGCAACCAGGAAAAAAGTACCAATAACTCGTGGATCCATTTTATTCCTCCAACAACACAATAAACAATATGTGCTATTGTATCACATACTATATCGACATTTCCAGTAAATAAATTCAGTTGACAATAAATAATCTTCTTACCCCGACAATTGACACTGTTTGGGGAACTACCTATACTAATGTGTATGAAATTACAGGAGGTTTAAATAAATGAGCGGAATATTTTATGGTATCGGCGTAGGACCAGGTGATCCGGAATTACTTACAGTAAAGGCTATAAAAGCTATTGAACAGGTAGATGTACTGATTGCGCCCAAGACAGAAAAAAAGGAGGGCAGCGTGGCCCTCACAATTGCTAAACCCTATCTAAAGGATGGGGTAAAAATTATTTATCAGGTCTTTCCCATGGTAAAGGATTTTGCCCAAAACAGCCAAGAGCTCTGGGAAACCAATAAACAAGAAATCATCTCTCTTTTGCAGGCCGGAAAAAATGTGGCCTTCCTCACACTTGGTGATCCCATGTTTTACGGCACTTATATTTACATATTCCGACTGCTGAAAGAGGAAGGGATAAACATCCAAACCATTCCTGGCGTACCGGCCTTTGCCGCCATTGGCAGCAAAGTAGGCTATCCTATTGTGGATGGAGATGATATCCTGTCCATCATTCCGGCTACCGCCAGCCAGGAAAATATTGAAAAGGCCTTGGCCGCCTCCGATAATGCCGTACTGATGAAAGTCTACAAAAATGCTAACGAGATAATTGACCTGCTGGAAAAGAATGACATGGCCCAACAGGCCATACTGGTCAGCCGGGTTGGCCTGGAGGATGAAAAAGTCATCACTGACCTCCAAAGCCACAAAGATGAGAAATTAAACTATCTGTCTACCATTTTAACCCGGAAAAAGACGTTATAATATCTTTACGCGGTGGCTATGACGACTGACGACAACAACGCAGATGATGGTATATATGGTGCTGTTAGTCAAAATATCATTGTGTCAGTGCACTATTTGTAAGTAGCAATATATTTAGCCAACTGAGCATCATAACTGTATTCATAACCGGACGGACGAGTATCATCTCCCATAAGATACCTCGCTTCGTTCGGTTTAATTTTTAACCTGTCAATAACCTTAAAATATCTTGTATCGCCATCTGCACAAGTCAAATATATATCTTTAATATCTGCATTATGAATGTTATCAGTAGTATATACTTCTGTGAAAGCAAACTTTCCGCTTCCCAATTCGCCGTTATGGATAATATCAGCTATTTGTCCTGCCACGAAATAGGTTCTGTCGATGGTTGATACCCTATCATTACCTTTTATAACTCCTGTTCCCATAAAAGGCTGGCCGTCCAAATAGAATTTTTGGTTATTGAAGGTTACCCTGCCATTGGAATGCTCAGAAATTAGCTTTTCCAGTCTGCGAATACGCTCAAGAGTATCTGGGTGTGGATTGTATTCATTTTCCACAGCTATGTCAACACCTTTGAGGTCGTATCTTTTTTCATGCTTATCCAACCGATAAAGGAAAGAAACCAAACTACCAGGAGAAAATTTTGTACTGTTATTTAAAAAGGTTAATGCCTGCTTATCCGCCAAATATTCTCCCGCTACTGAAAATTGAGCATTTTTAGCAGTTTGATTGTAAGCAATATCTGTCATCAAAGCCAAAATATTGTCACTGGAAGGATTATTCCAATCACTCCCCAGCAGCTTCTTTAACCCTGCTTCACCATATAACTCATCTATCTTCCGTTGAAAATCACGGTTATACCAGTGGGAAGTTTCATGGGCAATAACAGCTGCCAGCATGGAGTATTGCCAAAAACTCTCTTCGTTATAAGCCGCCAGGTTGTGGTAATCTATTTTTTCAATGGAAGGGATAGTCATAACGTAATCAATCATTTGGGTGGATAAAAATATACGCCCGGAAGGCAGGGTTACTGCATCCACCTCATTAACCGAAGATTCCTTAATAGGATAAAGATACCGGGAATGAGCCCCGTCTTTAAAATTTAATGTAGTCGGATTCATTTCCACCAGTTCTTTTTGTATTCTAGAGAGCAACGGGTTATCCCATGAACGAACTCCATTGGCATATTCATCCTCAATATAATTGCCATAAATGTGTTCAGCATCATCACTAATGACATAAGCTTCGGAAATATTGACTGCAAATAATGCAGTAACTAAACAGAAAATTGATATGTATTTACGAACAGTCACCTAATCACCTCATAAAAGAATACCTTGCTTTATTATCTCATCCCAGTTGAATATAAAAGATTACTCAAATAATTATCAAAAGCCTCTTTTTGTTCAGCAGAATAGAAATTTTTATTTTCTACTTTGCTGGTTCCGCCCCAATCAATAATTTTATATTCCTTATTATTTTTTCTTGCAACGATTACTTTGATTGTAACATCGCCTTGCGGAATATCTTTGAAATATTTTGTTCCATCTTCAATACTAACATGATTTGCATCCCAACAATTATTTTTAATAGCCCAAGCTACCTGCCCCATAACATAATTGGCTCGTTCATAAGAATTATATAATTCTTTTTTGTTGTTTGCATCAACGAAACCATATACATCATATTGTTTTGGAACAACAATTTTCCAATCTTTTCCTTGTTTATCTTTGATATAGAACACACCGTTGTCATGAGAGTTTTCATTTTCAAAACGAACACGGTTATTACTCATTTGTTTGATGTAGTTATAGGTGTTCTTCCAACGGCTATCAAAAGTTGGATGCTCTTTTGGATTACCGTACCAACCACTTTGCTTTGCTCCTCGTCTAATACTGTTTAAATCCCCGCCAACGCTAAATTGAGGAACATTCTCCAAAAGTCTGATACCAAAAGCATCAGCACGAGCTTCTTGTGAAACAAGATCTCTGGCTACTGTTTGGTCTGACTGTCCAAGTTTACTCGATACCAAAGGGTCATCATAATACCAGTGCCCACATTCATGAGCATAATCAGAAGCAATGGCACTCAGAGCATAAATATTATAATCCTTCGGTGTAAGAGTTGTATCAGCACTGCCGAAAAAAGGAGCAGAGTTTACTAAAATACTGCCTCTGGTAAGGCTGATATATCCTCCGCCAGGATTGCTTCCACCAACATCACTATCAGTACTAGTACCTATAGGTCTGATATAAACAAATTTCAATCCATCAGCATATTTAGATTTGGCTTTCCATATCTTTTGAGGATTATATTTGATAAGCGGAGCTTGAATATTCCTTTCAAGAAAATCACTCCGTTGCAAATTATTGGCCGAAAGCTCTTTAGAAAAAAAATTATCTACTTCCATTTTAGCAGCGGGAATATGATAATTTTCACCAATTGGCACATATGCCAACGCACTGGAATAAGTTGTAGTCGCTACGGCTAAAGCCATAATACCTGTTAAAATTTTCTTCTTGGTGTTCAAAATTAATTTCATTTAAACATCCCCCAAAAATCTCTATATTTTCTAATTTTCATATTTTTTTCAGATTACGAGACAAATTATAACACTAGTGTCTCCTCCCCCGCAAGACGAAAGTCCCTTTCTAATTAAGGTATAATTTCCTTCTAATTTTCTACTAATTTACCAAAATCATTATTCCTAACTAATCCCACCACTAGGCCAAAACTCCCCCTTGGTTTTATATCCTGCAAAATTACCGAAAAAAATAAGGCGTGTCACTTTGACACGCCTTATTTTTCGCTTAAAAAGCAATATTTACTTCTTTAAATCCTTTAAGCCTTTTTTGGCCTTTTCGTTGTTTGGATCCAGCATTATTACCCGATCAAAATCCCGGCCGGCTTCGTCCTTCATACCCATGGAGGCATATACAATCCCACGATAGAGATAAGCATCTACATACTGGTCATTAAGCTTTAAGGTGGCAGTAAAATCATCTACTGCTGCCTGATTTTGTTTTAAGTAGGACTCAGCCACAGCCTTATTAAACACATAATCCGGTTTCTTAGGATCCAGCTCCACGGCCTTGGTGAATTCCTTCAAGGCATTTTCGTACTGCTCCAGCTCCAAATAAACGCATCCCTTGGCAGAATAGGCATAACCATCCTTAGGATAGATTTCGATGAGTTTGTCCAAATCTGGCAAAGCCTTCTCCGGCACACCGATTTCCCGCAGAAGCAGAGCTCTGTTTTGATAGCCGTACTCATACTTTGGCGCCAATTCTATGCATTTATCAAAATCATGTAAAGCGTCACTGTAACGACCGGTCTTTTGGTTTACCAGGCCCCGACCATTGTACGCCATAGCTGCTTTTTCATCTAGTTCTATAGCCTTGTTAAAATCATTTAAGGCACTTTCGAAATCTTCTTCGATAAGATACACCGACCCACGGTTAGTGTAGGCATTGGCATTATTCGGATCATATTTTATAGCCGAATCAAAATCGCTGCGGGCAGCCTTAAATTTACGCTGATAATAGCTGATCATTCCCCGGTTAATATAGGCTGGTGCATAGGTAGCATCCAATTCCAAGGCATGATTGTAATCAATATTGGCCGCAGAAATATCTGGTACCTTTTCATA
>CACZYN010000002.1 GCA_902785445.1 uncultured Anaerovibrio sp. | reverse complement strand
AAGCTACCCACACCAAGGGGTCATTTAGGCTCCCTATGCCCGTAACCTGTGCCGGAGCTGTAATAATCAAATGGGCCATGACCAGTCCACGATAAATAAGAAATACCCCTACAGTAGCAGGAATACACACGAACAAATATTCCGGCAAAGCCTTAAGCAACTTTTCCCACATCCCCAACCGGGCCAGCAGCAAAACTCCCAAACCTGCCA
The DNA here is from genome assembly GCA_902785445.1 of uncultured Anaerovibrio sp. Lineage (GTDB taxonomy): Bacteria > Bacillota > Negativicutes > Selenomonadales > Selenomonadaceae > Anaerovibrio. The sequence continues at coordinate 26,982 of CACZYN010000002.1, read as the reverse complement.
AAAGAGGCACCGACATGGCCTCCTGCCAAGAAAATCCCTGACAAATCACCAAATCATAACATAAAAAGGTATTGATGACGATACCAGGAGCCACCGCCACCGAAAGGCGATAATAGGCCGCCACCAATGTTCCCAGCAAAGCACTAAGCACCACAGCAGTGAATGCCCCATTATAAGGCATACCTGCCTGCTGCCACATGGTAGTAACCACCACCACATTGACCAGCACCAAGGAGAAATTTATAACCCCCGCCAGCATGTCACTACTTATGAAGTTTTTAAATACATTTTGTAGCTTTTTCATAATAAAATAATAAAAATCAATAAAATTACTTTATAATTTTATGAAACTTTGCATTTTTTATGCTATAATTACGCCGAGAGGCAGTTGATGTGTCGGTTCCCTCCTATGATTTTATCATAGGGAGGTGATGCTAATGAATAAATTTGAACTACTATCCTTGGCGATAGCATTTTTATCCCTCTTAGTATCAATCTTACATTATCTGAAAATTTAATTTTCCGATAAATGCAAAGGAGCCAACTTACGCTGGCTCCTACCCACAAAACGGAGGAGCTGACGGTACAAAACATCAGCTGCCTCTTTTCTTACGCTTATTCTATCACAACCGCACTTTTATTGGCAATATGTTTATACATGCATCATTTCAAGGAATCGGTCTCTGTTTCGTCCAGTTCCTTGTCCAGTACGCTCTTGCCAAATACGGTGATGGTATAGTATAAACCCACGAAGAACGGCAGATATTCTGCAATAAAACGCCAAGCAACAGCCAATATTCCCACCGTTCCCGATGGCACACTGGAGCTAAACAGATAGACAAAACCGCCTTCGGCAATACCTGATCCTCCTGGTGTCGGGGAAAAATACAACAAAATGTTCAGAAACATCATGCGTCCCATAACTGTGAGCCAGTCCACTGTTGCTCCCAGCCCTAACATGAGGAACGGTACAATCATATAAATGAAAATCAGGCTAAGTCCCGATTCAAAAAACACTCTTATCATGGACAATGGTGATGATGCCAATAATTTCATGGCCTCTTTGCTGTCCTTGTAGGTTTCAATAAACTTACGGCTCCATTTTCGTGGCAATCTTTTGGCAATCTTTACAGCCAAATAATCAAAGGCATTTTTCTTAATACCATAGGCCAACAACAGCATCAATACCGCTGCAGTGCCTGCCACATAAACCATCAGTTCATTGGAAACTCCCGGAAGAATGCCCTCATCATGCAAAAAAATGAATGGAAGACAGCAAGCCAAGAATAAAATGGATACAACCGTGCGCACCAGAGCTAACACCGCAGCTTTGCCACCAGGTATGCCCGCCTTACGCAAAAACATTACTTGAGCTATAGCTCCCGCCGCCGCTCCTGGTCCCAGCATAGCCAAAAAGTAATTACCAAAGACCACCTGAACGGCCTGCTCCAAAGTAATATTCTCGTCCGAAATTCTCACCATGTGCATCAGCCTGGTTCCATCCAGCACCAAGCCAATAACCATAGCCAATATGGCCAAAATCACCGACCAGGGTTTAAACATATATAAATTGGTGATGGTATTAATGTCTACAGTAAAATAAATTACCGCACTGGATATAACTAACACCAGCAAAAACAGACATAATATTCGCCCATATACCTTATTCATTCAGCAACTCCTTAAAAGAGATAAGCTTTATATCATTATCCTTAATATAATCCATTACCGCTGGCGAAGTTACTGACGCCAGCTCATCTTCCCAATGGTACTGCCAATCATAACACTTACCAAGGGCTTCATTGTCAGCTCCGGGATGTACCATAATTTCTGATACCCCCTCAGGCAAGCTGCGGATAATATTCATAAAATATTTTTCCTGCATATTGCCGCCAGCCAGCATGCCAAAAAAATTGTCGGGCATAACCATATTATAGCATTTTCCCTTATGCCGTGCCAAATCAGCACAGAAAGTCAGCCCACATTTAGCTACAAAACGAAAAGCTTCAGCTGGATAGTCTCCCCTGAAGGTATACCCTTCACCAGGAAAACGCATCTTACTGATACCATATTTTTGGGCCAGCTCCATACACATACCGGCAATCCCCGGCAGAACATGGAGATGCTGATGACTGTCCAGGTGGGTAATATTCAATCCCAAGGCCATAGCCTTGTTTATCTGGGCTTCACACTCAGCATATAACTGGGCTTTATCAATCTTACCAGTAACGAAATTCTTAATAAATTCCACATGGTCTTTATAGAATTTCCCATCGGCTCCAACCAATGTTGAAACCTTCTCCAGGGGAAGCAGTGGCTTTTCCGCCACCAAAGTGAGATGAATTCCCACCCCTAAGCCGGGATTTTCCCGGGCCAACTCGCAGGCCTCCTCAGTCGCCACTCCTGTAGGCATCAAAGAAGTACTTCTAAGGCATCCTTCCTGATAGCCCTTGATTATCGCTTTGTTTACTTCCGGATGGAGGCCGAAATCGTCAGCATTTACGATTAATTTTTTCATTCCAAATATTCCTCATGGCTGGCATAAGCACTGTGATTGTGAATGCTTTCAAAATTATCACAATCTATGGCAAACCACTTTATTCCCGCCAGCTCGCGCAGGGCCAACACGCCGTCCCGCAAAATATCCTCCACAAATTTAGGATTGTCATAGGCCCGTTCCGTAACGAATTTTTCATCCTCACGTTTGAGTAAAGGATAGACCTGACAAGAGGCCTGCTGCTCCATTAGCAGCACTAAATCCTCAATTAATATACATTCATGCTGGTCATCAAACTGCACCCGCACATCCATTATCCCACGCTGATTGTGGGCACCATAAGCAGATATCTCCTTGCTGCATGGACAGAGGGACGTATAAGGGACTTTCACTCCCAAAATAAATTGGAGCTGCTTTCCCTTTTCCATATGCCCATCAAAAAAACAATCCACATCCAATACCGATTTTCCCTTGCTAACCGGTGCAATCCGGTCCACAAAATACTTAAACTCGATGTGTATATCCGCAGCCTCCGCCTGTAAGCGTTCCATGGCTTCCCGCAGTATTTCCGCCATTTCCTGTTCTGCAATAGGCTGACTGCTCCACGCGTTCAATATTTCCTGAAACCGGCTCATATGAGTACCCTTGTACTCCATAGGCAAAGATATGGTAAAGCTGATATTGGCCAGCACTTGCTGGTAATTGCCTTCCTTGGTCTTTATCTGGAGCGGAATATGCACATCCCGAACCCCAACCTTTTGGATGGCAATCCCGCGGTTATCTATGCTGTTTTGAACATCCTTCATAGTTGCACCTGCTTACATGTTCTCATATTCCACCGGGTCAACCACACCAGCCTCAGCAAACCCTCTAAGACGCAATTTACAGCTGTCACATACACCACAGGCCTTTTCGCCGCCCTTGTAACAACTATGGGTAAACTGAAGCGGTGCCCCTAATTTACTGCCCAATTGTACGATTTCTTTCTTGGAAAGTTCTTGCAACGGAGTTTCAATCGTAATATTCCGACCATCGGCCGTACCAGCTTTAGTAGCTAACATTGCAGATTTCTGAAAGCTAGCAATAAATTCCGGACGGCAATCCGGATAACCGGAATAATCCACCGCATTGACGCCAATAAAAACGTGATCCGCGCCAATAACCTCAGCATAGGCCATGGCATAGCTCAAAAAAATCATGTTCCGGGCCGGTACATAGGTAACAGGAATATCATTATCCCCATGTTCAAAGTCCCCATCCGGCACATCAATCTTATCATCTGTAAGGGCGGAACCACCAATAGCCTCCATATTTGTCTCTATAATGAGGTGCTTTTTTACCCCATAAAAATCGGCCACTTTTTTGGCACTCTCTAATTCTATATTATGCCGCTGGTGATAATTAAAGCTAATCGGATATACATCCAGCCCCTTTGATTTGGCCACCGCCATACAAACCGTTGAATCCAGTCCTCCAGAAAGTAAAACTACCGCTTTCTGCATTATGTAATTGCCTCCTTAATTCTCACAATGAAGGGCCTTTATGGCCGCTGGTATATCTGCTGCCTTGTATACCGCCGAGCCAGCCACCAAAACATCAACACCAGCCTTGGTGAGTTCCTGGCAGTTGTCAGTGGTGACTCCGCCATCCACTTCGATCTCGGCCTTGCTGCCGCTTTTCTGTATCATTTCCTTAAGCCGGGCAATCTTATTCAAAGAGCCAGGAATAAATTTCTGGCCGCCATAACCAGGATTTACCGACATAATAACCACCATATCCAAATCCGCCAAAATTTCTTCCACCATACAAAGAGGGGTGGCCGGATTCAGGCAAACTCCGGCTTTACAACCAGCAGCTTTTATAGCCTGGACAATCCGATGAGGATGCTTGGCAGCTTCTACGTGAAAGGTAATAATGTCCGCTCCAGCCTTGGCAAAGGACTCAATCTGAGTTTCCGGATGCTCTACCATTAAATGAACATCGAATACCGCATCCGTAACTGGACGTATAGCCTTAACAATCAAGGCCCCCAAAGTTATCTCCGGCACAAAACTGCCATCCATAACATCAATATGTATATAATCCGCCCCGGCGTCAATTACTTTTTTTACCTCATCCTTTAATACTGCAAAATCCGCCGATAAAATTGACGGAGCAACCTTCGTCATCAATATGCCTTCTTTCTGTCCAAAATCGTTTGTAATATACTCAAATATGCTTCATACCGTTCCTGACTAATAAGCCCTTCTGACAGGGCATTTTTTATGCCGCAATCAGGCTCATGGCTATGGGTACAGGTATTATAGTAGCATTTTTCAATCAATGGGCGAAATTCCGGGAAATACTCCGCTAACAGAGCTTTATCCAAATGCTCCAGCTCGGCCGCACTAAAGCCCGGAGTATCCACAACGATACCACCGGTGGACACCGGTAAAAAGCTGGCTACCCTAGTGGTATGTTTACCCCGTTTTATCTTTTCGCTGATTACACCGGTAGTTAACCCAAGATTTTCGTCAATGGCATTTAAGAGAGAGGATTTTCCCACCCCGGATGGTCCGGCAAATACCGTCACCTTACCCTTTAGCATTTCCCGAATAGTGTCTATTCCTTGTCCATCGTGGGCAGAAGCAAATATCACCCGATAACCGGCTTCCACATAGGGCTTCATAAACGCTTCATCCACGTCCCCCTGTAAATCCAGCTTATTCAGGCAAATGATAATTTCTGGTATATCTGACCACTCGGCAAGTACTAAAAACCGATTTAAAAGCAAACTGTTTATATCCGGTTCCTTCACCGCAAAGGTAATAATCACCTGATCAATATTGGCAACCGGCGGACGATGAAGCATACTTTTTCTGGGCAGACACTTTTCAATAACCCCAGTGCCATCCCCTAAAAGCTCATATTCCACCATATCACCAGTGACTACTGCCCCCTTTTCCCGCTTCAAACGGCCCCGAAGGCGACAGGAAAGAAGCTGGGCATTCACTGTTAGTTCCTTCCCTGCTTCCAGCACATAATAAAACCCATTATATGTTTTTATTACTTGACCTGTTGGCATGTTATATCCTTCTGTTTTACTAGATTAGCTTATCCTATTAGTCCGGCTTGATTACCTGCTCCGGTGAAGTTTTCTGCCCCCCTGGAGTTGGCGATGTAGGTGCCTTGGTAGTTGTAGCTGTACCACTGGACACTATAATGTTTACAGCACTGCCCTCCTTGGCCTCTGAACCAGCAGCCGGTGACTGGCCAATAACCGTTCCACTTGGCTGAGAACTGGACTGTTGGCTAATGGAGCCCAGCTTTAGCTTGTTGGCCTCCAAGTTGGAACGAACGCTTTCCACGGACATTCCCGAATAATCCGGCAGGGTTACCCCTGTCTTTTTCTCACCTTTGCTGACAGTAATGTCGACGCTACGGCCTTTGTTTATCTTGGAACCAGCCCGAGGGTCCTGAGACAATACTGTGCCCGCTGGTTCCTTGGACTCCTCTTCATAGACAGCACCAATCTTTAAGCCCATCTTCTTTAGCTTGGCCTCTGCGTTGGTGCGGGACATACTCTTTAAATCCGGCATGGTCAGCTCTTCGCCGCCCCGGCTCACATAAATAATTACCTGGCGCTGTTCCTTAACAGTTGCCCCGGCCTCTGGATACTGGGACACCACCTCACCGGCAGGAACATCAGCATCATATTTATCCGCAATCTTTACCCGAAGATTTTTATCCTCCAGCATCTGCTGGGCAATGGCCTCGGACTTGCCCACCACATTTGGCACTTCAACTTCTACAGAACTCCAGAAATTTCCAAATGCCAGAAAGGATCCTGTTCCAAAACCCACTATCAATATCAGAAGCAAACCAATGAGGAACTTCCTGGATTTCAATATTCCCTCGGAAGACTCGTCCCCACCCAGCTCACTATAGCCATATTCCTGCCCCTGACGGCTATAAACCGTTGGGTTGGCATTCTGCATCATATCCGGTGTTACCCGAGGAATCATCTGGGTTGCAAAAGGATCTGACGGCTGTGGCCCCGCATTGGCATTTGATACGGATTTTCCGCCAATCATGGCCTGGGCCTGTTCCAAATCCATATACAACTCCGTGCTGTCCGGACGCATCATCGGTTCCTTATTCATAGCCTTTTGAACAATGGCCTCCAGCACTGGTGGTACCGATGGTTTAATCTGTCGAATGGATACCGGAGCTTCCTGCAAATGCTTCAAGGCAATACTTACAGAAGTTTCCCCATTAAATGGCAGGGTACCAGTGAGCATTTCATATAACACAACACCTAAAGAATAGACATCAGATTTAGTGGTTATAGAAGTGCCCTTGGCCTGCTCCGGAGAAAAGTAATGCACTGAGCCCATCACATCCCCACCATAGGTCATGGTAGAGGAGGACACTGCCCGGGCAATACCAAAATCAGTAACCTTTATATGGCCATCGGCCATTACCAGTATATTATGTGGCTTTATATCACAATGAACCAAATTGTTTTTGTGAGCCACCTCCAAGGCTCCGGCAATTTCCTTGGCTATTCTGGCAGCTTCTGCCGGCTCCAAATAGCCCTGCTGCTGAATATATTCCTTGAGGGTCTGTCCCCCCACATATTCCATGACAATAAAATGACTGCCCTCATCCTCACCAACATCATATATATTAACAACATTAGGATGGGTCAATTTAGCTGCACCCTTTGCCTCACGATGGAACTTTTCAATAAATTCCTTGTCGTTGGCAAACTGTGCATGAAGAACCTTTACCGCCACCGTGCGGTCCAGCAACTGGTCATAGGCCTTATATACATCCGCCATGCCACCGCAGCCGATATTTTCCAATATTTCATATCGTCTTGCCAGGACTCGTTCTATCATGCCATAGCCTCCTATCTATCTCTCATTGCTGTAATTATCTGACTGGCGATGGGAGCCGCTACGGTCCCGCCGCCACCGCTATTTTCCACAATTATGCAAAAGGCAATTTTTCTCTTCGGCAGCTCCGCTGTACCAATAAACCAGCCATGATCTGCCCCAGCAGAATTTTCCGCGGTACCGGTTTTACCTGTCACTCTCACGCCAGATACAGCCGCCGCACCGCCAGTACCATTTTTTACCACATTTTCCATAAAACCACTGATAATACCAGCTCGCTGAGCTGAAGTAACATCCCGCCATTTAGTCGGAGATGCCTTTCTTATTACCAATCCCACCGGTGAAGTAACTTCCTCCACCAAATAAGGGACCATGACCGTGCCCTTATTAACATAGGCACTAGCCAACATAGCCATCCGCATAGGGGTTACCAAAGTCTCGCCCTGGCCAATACCTACCTGGGCTGTATCCCCATCCCCCAGTTTTAAGAACTGAGGCAAATGACATTTACTTTCATGAAATTCACTTTCAATAGGCGTATTGAAGCCAAATCGGTCAAAGGCTTCCTCCAGTCCCTTACCATGCATCCGCATAGCCAGCGTACCAAAGGTCACATTGCAGGACTCCGTTACAGCATCCTCCAAAGTCACATGGTCACCATGAACAGCCCCGTGACTCTCCCCAATATATTCTTTGCCTATCTGTAGTTTACCAGTACATTTAAAGGTTTCGTTCAAATCCGTAACCTTTTCATCCAAAGCCGCATCCGCAATCAACACTTTGATGGTGGAGCCAGGAGGATAGAGTCCCTGTGTGGCCCGATTAAGCAACGGGCTGTCTTCCCGGGCCGTCAATTCTTTCCAATTGGCTTCCACATTGGATGGGTCCACCGCCGGCTTGCTTACCATGGCAATAATGGCTCCCGTATTGGCATCCAGTACCACCACGGCGCCTTTATTATTGCCCAAAGCATCATAGGCCAGCTCCTGTATATCTGCATCAATGGTCAGCTTCACATTATTTCCCCGACCACTCTGCAATGCTTGCCCAATGGGGCCCAACATCTGCATTTGTCGGGATTGGCCCGTCAAATCTGTACCACTTACGGCCTCAGTTCCATCGCTGCCTATTTCCTGACCAAGGTAGCCAGTAACCGGGGCCATCACAGCCCCATAAGGATAACTGCGCTCACCAGGTTTTTCGCTGGTAGCCAGTTCCTTGCCATTTATATCCAAAATGGAGCCCCGCACCACATTAAGGGCCTCATTTCCCCGAATATTCAAGGGATTAGCCAATAGGGATGGTGCTTCAATCACCTGTAAATAAACAATATAACCAAACAGTACCAAAAAGCAGACCATCATAAAGATGCTGCAATGGAGAATATATTTTTTTATATCATTATGCCCCATTCATTCGTTCCTTCTTTGATAACGATAAAAGCAATCCAATCATAATATAGCCTGACACCATCGAGCTGCCGCCATAGCTTATGAAGGGCAAAGTTATGCCCGTCAGCGGCAAGAATTTGGTAACCCCCGCAATAATTATAAAGGCTTGGGTAAAAAGAGCTATGGAAAAGCCTGCTGCCACTAAAGTATGTAGTTCCTTTTTACAGCCCATGGCCACCATAATTCCCCGATAAAACATGAGTACATATACCATCATAATAACGGTACAGCCCAATAAACCAAATTCCTCGCCAATAGCGGAGAAAATAAAGTCAGTATGCACCTCAGGGATTAGTCCCGGATGACCGTGGGTAAAGCCTGTCCCCCAGACACCGCCTGCTGCAAAGGCAAACAGGGATTGTACCACCTGATAGGCCTGTCCAACCGCATCAGCCCAAGGGTCTAACCAAATATTAAATCTAACCTGCACATGGGAAAAAAAGGCATAACTTACCGCCGCTCCCAAACAGATAAAACACATAGCAATGAACACATAGGATTTGCTGCCAGTACCCATATAAGTCATAAATACTGCCATGCAGAAAAACAACAGGGCCGAGCCCAAATCCCGCTGCACCACGAACATCAATATGGCAATCCCCCAAATAACTAACAGGGGAGCAATAAACCGCAGTGGTGGTAAATCCAAAAACAGAAATCTCTTCCGGGCCTCTTTAAGCATATCCTTATGGTCCGACAAAAATGCCGCCAAAAACAATACCAGTAAAATTTTGCCAAACTCTGATGGCTGAACGGAGAAAGGCCCTAATACCAGCCAGTTCTTACTGCCGCCAATTTCCACGCCAAAAATCAAGGAAAGACATAACACTATCAGGGTGCATACCCCCAAAATATACTGATATTGCATCATATCCTTCAGCTGACGGGAAAAGTACAGCACTGCCACCATTACCAGCATGCCGATAATCAGCCAACGAAGCTGTGGCACACAAAGTATGGGTTTTAAGCGAGCCAGCATGATTATCCCTATGCTGGAGAAAAACAGCACCATGGGAAAAATCCATATATCATCATTAAACCGCCCCTTTATGAGAAACAGCTGAATGAAAATTCCCAGTCCAGCCGCTCCCAGTGCCCAAGGGATCGGTGTGTAATCAATTTTGGGATACTGGTTGAGCATAATAATCCCCAAACCAGCAAACATAATCAAAAAATCAACTGCCACCAAAAGCAGACTTTTAGTTTTCATAATACTCCACCACTATAGCCGATATGTTGTCCAAACCACCGCCGGCCTTGGCGGTATCAATCAAGGCTGCCGATTTATCCTCCATATTATTGGCCTCCAAAATGGTCTGAATGGCACTCAATGACACCATATTGGTAAGACCGTCCGAACACAAAAGGAAAATATCCCCAGGTTCTAAATCAAGATACCCGGTATCCACCTTTATGTCCTTGTCCACCCCTACGGCCCGCATTAGCATATTCCGCTTAGGATGATCCTGGGCTTCTGTATCAGAAATAGACCCGGCAGCTACCAACTCCGCCACATACGTATGATCAGTGGTGATTTGCTCCATCTGGCCACGGCGCAGCCGATACAGCCGACTGTCACCCACATGGGCCCATACCGCTTTATTATCCTCAATATGCAGTATGGTGGCTGTTGTTCCCATGCCTTCCCGTTCTGGATGCTTCTCACTGCTGGCCAAAATTGCTTCGTTGCCGTCAATTACCAGCTGGCGGAGGCCATCCTCATCCAGGGAAAGCTTACCGGCTGACAGTTTTTCCCGCACCATATTGGTAAAAATATGACTGGCCACTTCACCAGCCACGTGTCCACCGATGCCGTCAGCTACCACGAAAACATCCTGCCAACCACACAAAATGCTGTCCTCATTCAATTTTCGCTTTAAACCAATATCTGTAGCCTGACTAACCTTTAGCAAACCTGTCACCTCCCGAACTGAAATGTCACCGATCCGATGGTTATCAAATCTCCAGTCTGGAGATATTGGCGCCCGGTAATCGGCTGATTGTTCACATAGGTTTTGTTAACACTCCCCATATCCTCAATAACGTATAAATTGTTAAGCAGTACTATTACTGCGTGATTATGGGAAGCAAAGCTATCATTTAATACAATGTCATTGTCGCTGCCCCGGCCGATTCTTATTTCATCAGAAAAAGCAAACCGCTGTCCCACCAAGGTTTCATCGCTAGCTTCCAACACTGTAAGCACCGCTTCTTCATTGGATATTTCCGTCACTGCGTAAATATCCTCCCGTACTTCCTGACTGTCTTTTCGCATAAATTTTATCAGCTTCCAGACGAAAAACAGCAACAGCAGTAACAGGCCATACTGCAGGAAAATGCCCAGCAGTTTGATAATAATTGCTGTTTCCTGCATATCAAATCACCTCGTACAAAAGCACCGTTTCCCCAATCCTTATCTCATCACCTGGACGCAGGAGTTGAGGCAATACCACCGACTTACCATTAATGTAAGTGCCATTGGTACTTTCCGCATCGTAGAGAATATGCCGATGCCGTTCATAGGTAATATAGGCGTGAACCCTTGAGGCATTGGTGTCTGTCAAAATAAAGTCATTATTTACCCGACGGCCAATGTAGATATTCTTCTCCCCAAATTCCAAATAGGAGTCTATATCCTGTCCCTCCACAGCCAACAGACTGACTGTTTTATATTCCGTAGGCAGATTCAGTGGTGGATTAAATTCGGACTTGTCCAGCACAATAGTGTGACACTCCACTTCCTCTGCAGGCTTTTCCTCATAGCTGGCATCCTCAAACCGTCCCTTAACCTCACAGTTTCCCTTGCCCAGCTCCTCATTGGAGTTTACCGTAATTCCCAACTGGCCGTCCATAAAGCAATCATTATTTATGACCGCCTTTTCCACCATGATATATATTTCATCCAAAAACCGGCGGGCACACAAACGCTGGTAATCCTCCGGTGACATTTCTATGTAATAGGAATTAGGCACAATCACTCCATTCTTGGTTTTGCGCCGTTTTCTAAGGATTTCCCGTTCCAGCTGCTTCATAACCTCGCTGGGTTCCAGCACACTGCTAAGCTTACGGTTGAAAAATCCCTCTATTTTTCGTTCCAAAAAGGACTCTAAATTGCCAATAGACATGCCGTATCCTCTCCCTTGCATGCCCTAATTTTACATCTTAAAGCACTACAAGTAAATAAGTTATCTGCCTTCTCCTCATTCTTCCAAATGCTTATTCCGCAGCTGACCACAGGCCGCCTGAATATCATTGCCCATTTCCCGCCGGACTGTTACCGTCACATGGTGCTGGGCCAAATACTTTTCAAAGGCATTGATTCGTTCCTGGGACGGACGATTCCAGCCCCGTTCTGCCACAGGATTTATAGGGATTAAATTGACACTGGCCAGCTGTCCCTTCAGAAGCTCCGTTAATTCCTTAGCCTGCTGGATATTATCATTAACCCCGTCAATCAAAATATATTCATAGGTAACCCGCCGACGGGTCTTGGCCCCATAATCTCCGCCAGCTTTTACCACATCCAACATAGGATATTTTCTGTTTATAGGCATCAACTCGCTGCGCAATTCATTCTCCGGTGCATGGAGGGAAATAGACAAATTTATGGGTATTTCCTCCTCCGCCAGCCGATAGATATTCGGCACAATACCTGAGGTAGATAATGTCACACTGCGGTAACTCATGCCCAAACAATATTCCTCATGGAGCAGGCGAATGTATTTAAGTACATTGTCGTAGTTGGTAAGGGGTTCACCTGACCCCATAATAACAATGGTATCCACCTTTTCCCCGGTTTTCTGAAGCAAATCATTGATATAATAGGTCTGTGCCAGCATTTCTCCCGCCGTAAGGTTGCGCACCATACCATGCAGCGTGGAAGCACAAAAGGTACAGCCCATATTGCAGCCCGCCTGGGAAGACACACATATACTGTTGCCATAAGGCTGGTGCATAAGTACTGTCTCCACTCCTACCCCATCAGAAAACTCCAGCAAAAACTTCGAGGTCTTACCATCCACAGAATTTAGCTGATCCACCCTGGCTGCCCGGTCAATGACACAAGCTTGCACCAACTGCTGTCGCAGGTCCTTGGGCAGATTTTGCATCTGGGAAAAATCCGTTATGCTTTTTTTATACATCCATTCCGCCAGCTGCTTACCACGAAACTTAGGCAGCCCCCAGCCAGTTACCAGCTCGGTAAGCTCCGGCAAGGTCTGGCCAAATATATTCATCAATTCCATTACGAATTACTTTCTCCTCATGCAGGCAATGAAAAAGCCATCTGTACCATCCCGCTGGGGATATAGCTGTACCATATCATCCTTACGGGGCACCGGCAAACGCTCCCCAGCATTTACCAGAGAAAATTCCTTGGCCATTTCCAAAAAAGCCTTTACCACATCCTGATTTTCCTCCCGGGCAATGGTACAGGTACTGTAGACCAGCAAGCCCCCCGGCTTGACGGCTGCCCCGGCGCTCTTGAGAATTTGCAGCTGCAGCTTTGGCAGCTCCTCAAGCAGCTCCTTGGACTTACGCCACCGGGAATCCGGCTTTCTTCTAAGAACTCCCAGCCCGGAGCAAGGCGCATCCACCAGCACCCGATCCGCCTGCTGGGGAAATTCCTGCCAAATTTCCCGGGCATCAATGAGCAGGGGCTCAATAATACTTATACCCAAGCGTGCTGCATTATCCATTATCCGGTCCAGCTTGTGCTGATATATATCCCCGGCCACTATCCGTCCCCGGTTATTCATCAAGGCCGCCATGTGGGTGGTTTTCCCTCCCGGGGCACTGCACACATCCAATATCAGCTCGTCAGGCTGGGGATCCACCACATGGGCCACCAGCATGGAGCTTTCATCCTGAACCTGACAGTAGCCCTCCTGCAGGGCCGCCAGGGAATCCAGAGAACCGTGTCCCTTGATAATAACCCCTTCATTAGTAAAGGAGGATAGCTCACATTCTACTCCTGCCGAAACCAGCTGCAGCATCAATTCCGACCGATTGGTCTTTAAGGTATTGGTGCGCACCGATAATGGTGGCTGGTTATTGTTAAATTCACACAGCTGCTCCGCTTCCTCGTAACCAAACTCTTTTATCCAGCGGCGAACCAACCACTCCGGATGTTGAGCCTTTAGGGCTAAATTAGCGGTTGCCTTACCCTTTCCTTCCGGAAAAGCTCCCTTTTCAGGCTCCCGAACCATGGTCCGTAATACGCCATTAACGAATTTACCCAGCCCCGCATGGCCACAGTGCTTGGCCAGCTCCACAGATTCATTGCAGACTGCTGATGCCGGTATTTTGTCCATGTACCGCAGCTGATACACGCCCATCCGCAAAATATCGCGAATTATCGGGTCCACCTTGCTCATAGGACGATTTATATACTGGCGGATAATCCAGTCCAGGGTCTCCCCGGCCTTGACCGTACCGTAAACCAGCTCAGTAACAAAACGACGGTCCAAGTCACTAAGACCGCCCTTCCGTAGCTCCTTGGCCAGAGCCACATTGGCATAGGCATCCTGTTCATGGACCGCATTTATGATTTTTAACGCCCGTTCCCGCGCTTTATCCATTCAATTCTCCTTCTTCTGGTCTGACTTACCAGACTCCGGCAAATCTATTATCTCTTCAATAACCCGACGAAATTCCGCCACATTCACCTTGGTGTTAAAACAAGGCCCATTGGGACGAATATTCATTATCCCCATGGTAGGCAGCGGATATACATCCTGAATACCACTGGTCAAATCCCGCTCACAGGCAATGGCCACCACCGCCTTAGGGCGGATATCCCGCACCATTTGCCGGGCTAAAGTTCCTCCGGTAACCACGAAGAAATGAAAGCCCATTTCCTCCGCCATGGTTACCAAATCACCGATATTACAACCACCGCACCGCTTGCAGTTATTTGGGTCCCGGGTAATCTTATGGGGACAGGTAGCCAGCTGCAAACAATGGGGAGTTACCACCAGCAGCCGGTCCGCTGGCACCTTAATATGCCGATTGGCCACAATGGCGTTACTTACCGCCACAAAGGAGGACTCAATTTTCCGTCGTTTTATCCCCAATAGTTTTCCAGAGGCCAATACCACATAAAACAACATGTTGAGCAGGGAATAGGTCTGCCGTTTAAATATCGCCGGCAAAGGCCAGCCCAAGATACCAAACACCATTCCCACAATGCCAAAGCCCATGAGAAACAACATGGCACACAGTACAATGGCAAACATATACGGCAAATATTCATTTATATTGTTGAGTCCCGGCCAGGCAATATACCACACGACCCCAAAGGTCAGCAGCATAGCCACGTAACTGCCGGAAATCAGCTCGATAAACAGGCGTTTTTTTGGTTTTTCGGCCTTAAAATCCATAACTTTCCTCATGCATAATTATCAATTAAAAATCATGCCCAGCTTGATGCCATTGCCCCGGGCAAAGTCCCCGGCCGGCATCCGCTTTTTGCTAGGTGGTTGGATCTCCAAAATCTCCACACCACCATTACCAGCGGCCACCACAAAGCTTTTATTCTTAATCTCCACTACCTCACCAGGCGCGCCGGACACATTATCCAACACTCTGGTCTGCCATACCTTGCAGTTCTTGTCTCCTGCCATGGTCCAGGCCACTGGCCAGGAATTAAGTCCCCGCACCAGATTATGAACCTCCTGGGCGGATTTCCTCCAGTCTATATGGGCGGTTTCCTTGGTGAGCATGGAGGCGTAATTCGACAGGCTGTCATACTGTTTTTCCCCTTTAATAGTACCAACCGTCAGGCCATCCACCGTATCCGCCAGCAGGGCACTGCCCATTTCTGCCAGCTTATCGTGCAGCTCTTCCGTAGTCATATCCGGGGTAATTGCTGCCTTGCTCTTAAGGAGCATATCCCCGGTGTCTAGTCCGGCATCCATCAGCATAGTGGTAACCCCGGTCTCCGTCTCGCCGTTAATAATGGACCAGTGAATCGGTGCCGCCCCCCGATAGCGAGGCAACAGAGATGCATGAACATTGACGCAGCCCAAGCGAGGGATATCCAATATCTCCTGAGACAATATCTGCCCAAAGGCCACTACCACAATCAAATCCGGATTGAGTTCCTGCAATTTGGCCACACAATCAGCGGTCTTGATCTTTTCCGGCTGCCAAACCGGCAGGCCATATTCCAAGGCCTGAACCTTCACCGGGGATGGGGTCAGCTTATGCCCCCGCCCTTTCGGCCGGTCCGGCTGGGTAACCACCATAAGAACCTCGGTTTTTTCCTGCATTACCTGCAAACACCCCACAGCAAAATCCGGGGTTCCCATAAATACAGTTCTTAGCTTGCTCATTTCTTATCACCCTGTCTGATACTCTTGGCTATATCGATAAAAAGACAGCCTTCCAAATGGTCCAGCTCATGCTGAATGCAGCGGGCCAGCAACCCGTCAGCTGTAAGGCGCTTTTTCTTGCCCCAGCGGTTCAGGAATTCCACAGTAACCTTTTCCGCCCGCTCCACATCACCAAATACGTTTGGTACGCTAAGGCAGCCCTCGGAGTCAGTGACGCTGCCTTCCTTGTGGGTGATTACCGGATTGACCAAGGTCAAAAGGCCATTTTCATCCCCCACATCAATAACCACCATGCGAATGGACTGGCCCACCTGTGGTGCTGCCAGGCCCACGCCATCAGCCTTGTACATGGTCTCCGCCATGTTGTCCATGAGCTTTCTTAACTTGCTGTCAACTTTTTCTATTGGCTGGGCCACCTGCTTTAACACCGGGTCCCCTGCTTTAACAATATCTAATAGTGCCACAAAAACACCCTCCTATGCTTCTCGTTAACCAATTAATTTTATCACATATCAGTAGGAAAGTCCAAATTATAGCGTACTTGTTACCATTAATTTCCTAACTGTTCGCCGGAAACAAAAACTGCGGTCAAAATGTTTTGTCATTCCAACCGCAGTCTTATGAATTCTCATTTATAAGTCACTTAAAATATTATCCTGATTGCGTTTTCCATAAACAAAGCGTAATACTACTATCTTCTTTGAAACATCATCAACCAGGTAATAAACAATATAATTTTTAACCAAAAAATAACGAACATCATCACGTTTTAGAAATTCATTTTCAACAGAAGTTCCGGCTCTTGGTTGCAGACAAAAATTTTCAATCCGTTCCATAAATGCATCCGCCAAAGATGAAGCCGCAAGCACATTTCCCAAATTAATTGCAATATAAGAAAGTGCTTCATCGATGTCTGATTCGGCAGTCTCTGTCAATACATAGCCATATTTTTCAGATGCCATACTTGTCCCTCATCTTTTTCAGAGATTTTTTGCCATCTACGACGCGACCAGCTTCATAATCAGCTATCCCCTCATTTATCATACGTGCCTCGTCTATTTTCCCCACCAAACGCTCATAATACCCTATATCCATAACTACCAGCCGACCATAACCATTTTTGGTAACAAACACAGGCTCATTTGATTCGGCACACCTGCGCTCTATTTCAACAGTATTTTTTAAATCTCTCATTGGAACTATCTGCATTTCTCCACCCCCCAAAAACTATGATGATTTTGTGTATAAATTATATACCATATTTAGCCACATATCAATATTTTATGATACACACATTATTTTAAGCCATTGCCACCATGATATTTTGCCCATATAAAAAGAAGCTCCGCAAGGGTGATGCACAGCTTCTTTGGAAGATATTATATAATTTCTTAATATTTGCTTTAACCAAAAGATATTCTTTCCTACCATGTATGATAAATACAACGTACTACATCAAACATAATCCACCGACCTTCTAAAAAAAGAATGGGCTGTTTCAACAGCCCCTTGCCGATAAACATTCATTATAAAGAAAATTATTTTTTCACATAATACAAAAATTAAACATACCATCCGTAATATATTTATAGATATTATGGCCAGGCAAACTATATCTGCCATCGCTACCGCGTGTATATACACCATCATCAGCACCATAGTTTGATGAATCTATGTTCACAGTTTCAATATGATCAGCGTCACGGAAGCGACGATACGTGTACGCGGATATCGGATTGCCATTATTGGCTTCATATTCATGATACATAGTAAATATGTTTTTAGCCTTATCGTAGGTAAAAGCAATCCATTCGCTAGGATATTCCACATTAGTCATCTTGTACCACATATCTGGCAGGTTTTGACGCTTATCTTTGTTTTCTGGATAGGCAATTACCTCCAAATCTATTTTCCGATAAGTCTTTGTACGCACTGTTGTTATCTATAACTATGTTCACTATACGTGGACGCAAAAACAACACTTAAAAATCCTACTATTGTCTGAATGTTTTTTATTGTGGTATTCTGGAAAATAATATATAATTCGAGCGAAAACAGTTATTAGAAACGGCTGTAGTTGTGACAGGAGGGATTTAAGTGTTCAAGCATGGTCTTCAAGGAAACAAGGAAACCAATCGGTCAATTCTTCTCAAAATTCAATGTATAGTGGTCTTTATTTTGCTAGCTCTCTTTACATTGGGGTGTGACGACAGTCAGAATACCTCTGCTCCACCACCGGAGAATAATAAACAGGTTGACGTTAGTTCAAATAAGAATGCCAGCAATAAGAATGAGACCAATAAACAGGATAGTAATGATAATACCGAAGGAGTATCTGCCAAGGACTATCTGGGCACCTGGAACTGTGAGCGCTGTACGATAGTTATTGAAAAGGACGGGGATAAGTACATCGCCAACATCTCCTGGCCAAAGAGTTCAAACGAAACCAGAGAATGGGTATATTTCTGCAAGTATGACAAAGAAAAAGCTATTCTTGTATGTAAAGGAAACGGTTTATGTACCGATGCCATGGTTTACGATAATGGCAAGGAAGTGGACGTCAACGTTTACGATGATGGCAAGTGCGAATTTAAAATGCGCGAGGGCGTATTGAAATGGCACGATAAAAAAGACAATGTTGCCAAAAATATGGTATTTAAAAAATAAAACAAAGGACTGCGGAGTAAATGGAAACCATTTACACCGCAGTCTTTATTTTTCCCATCTTTTAGCTTTTCCCCAGAGCCTTTGCCAGGAATTTTTCCTTTAACACCGCAAAGCGCTTATGAACACCACTGCCAATTTCTTCCTTATCATCAAAAGCGCGAACCCTAAAGGTTATTTTCCGTCCCTCCACAGCCGTGACTTCCGCCTCGGCCCGCACGCTAAGTCCCACCGGAGTGGCCGCCTTGTGCTGAACATCCAGGGAAATCCCCACCGTGGTCCAGCCATCAGCCAACAGTGGCTCCAAGGCCTCCGTAGCTGCCTTTTCCATAAGACAGGTCATGGCCGGCGTGGCGTATACTTCCAGGCTACCACTCCCCAGAGTTTTGGCTATGCTATTTTCGCTAACCCGGTCAGTTACCGTATTCTTCAACCCACACGTAATTTCCTTATTCATAAAATCCATTCAAAACACCTCAATTATCCTTAGGCCAAAAACTCCGGTCCGAAGCTCAAGGGCAGCAACTCTTCCAGGCTCATTTCCTGATAATCAGTAGGAGTCTTGGCCACAATTACCCTCATGGTATCCGGTTCCCCAAACTCCCGCATGACCTGGCGGCATACACCGCAGGGTGCACAATAATCTGTCACTTTACCAGCCTTGCCCCCCACGATGGCAATTGCTACTATTCTGGCCCCCTTATTCTCGGAGATAGCCTTGAATATGGCCGTGCGCTCCGCACACACCGTAGCGGAGTAGGAGGCATTTTCAATATTGACCCCGGTATAAACTTCCCCGTTATCCATCAGCACCGCTGCCGCCACATTAAAGCCGGAATAGGGTGCATAGGAATGACTTAATACATCCAAGGCCTGCTGTATAAGAGCTTGCCGATCAAATTCCTTTGCCATAGTACCTCAACGCCTTATCAAATCGTTATGCTCTGAGCCTTCTGCAGAGTCTCTCTGGCCTCGGCCACCAAATTTTCCATGATGGTAGCCATTGGCTCTATCTTCTTTAACGGAGTAAGGCTCTGACCAGCCTGAATCATACCGTTTTCCACGTCACCGTCCACAGCCGCCAGCTTGTTGGTGCCAGTAGCCATCTTCAGCAGCTCCTCCTTGGTGGCCTTGCCGGAAAATTCCAGTGCCTGATATTCCTCGGAGAATTTATTTTTAATACCCCGAACAGCGCTCTTGATAGTCTGACCGGTAACGATGGTATCCGTATCCACTGCCTCAATAAGCTTTTGCTTGAAATTGGCATGTACCGGGCATTCCTCTGCCAGCAAAAATCTGGTACCAATCTGAACACCGGCCGCACCCATCAGAAGTGCTGATGCAATTCCCCGGCCATCAGCAAATCCACCGGCCATTACAACAGGAATATTTACCTCAGGAATAACCTGGGTCATCAGTGCCATAGTGGTAAGCACACCAATGTGGCCGCCGGCCTCCATACCCTCTACTACTATGGCGTCCGCATTGTTAGCTTCCAATCTTTTGGCTAGCTTGACATTTGGCACTACCGGAACCACCTTTATACCAGCCTTATGGAGTGGCTCCACAAATGGCACCGGATTACCGGCCCCCAGAGTTACAAAGGCTGGCTTTTCCTCGCAGATAACCTCCAGTATTTCATCCTTATTAGGCGCCATCAGCATAATATTTACCCCGAACGGCTTATCTGTCAGCTTCTTGGCCTTGCGGATTTCCTCCCGCACGTAGTCTGTGGTGCGGCCGCCGCAGGATATGATGCCTGCTCCCCCGGCATTGGACACCGCTGCCGCCATTTCGGCATCTGAAATCCAGGCCATGCCACCCTGAATAATCGGATATTTTATTCCCAATACTTCACAAATACTCTTCGCCATGTTATTACCTCCATATCAAACAATACTACCCTTGTATAGTTCTACGACAATTCAATTTTTCCTCTTTATGGAGATGGTTAAATTACATAAAAACCGCAATAAAAAAGGATGCCTCCAACAGGAAGCATCCTTATTCTTATTAGCTTATTAGCCGATGATAGCCATAGCCTCGCCAGCGGATACAGTAGAACCCTCGGATACGTTTACGGCCTTTACAGTACCATCGCATGGAGCAGGAATCTCGTTCTGCATCTTCATAGCCTCGAGAATGATTACGGTGTCACCGGACTTAACAGCGGTGCCAGCAGGAGCTACAACCTTCAATACCTTACCAGGCATTGGAGCAGCTACAGCGGTCTCGCCAGCGCCAGCGGCAACTGCTGCTGCCTTTGGAGCTGCTGGAGCTGGAGCAGGTGCTGCCGCAGGGGCAGGAGCTGCTGGAGCCTTAGGAGCCGCAGCCTTTGGAGCTGCAGCTGCGCCAGCTGCCTTTACTTCCTCTACTTCTACTTCGTATGCAGTACCATTAACCTTTATATTAAACTTTTTCATTTACTAATACCTCCAAATTAAAGTGGAATATTGCCATGCTTCTTAGCTGGCATAGCTTCACGCTTGCTTTCAAATGCATTCAATGCAGTGATGATGCGAGGACGGGTTTCCTTAGGCTCAATAACCATGTCGGCATAACCGCGCTCTGCAGCCTTGTAAGGAGTAGCGAACTCATCAACATAATCCTGAGTATGCTGTGCCTTAACATCCGGCTCATCACGCTTAAAGATGATGTTTGCTGCACCAGCAGGACCCATAACGGCAATCTCGGAAGAAGGCCAAGCCATAACCTGATCAGCACCCAACTCACGGCAGCACATAGCAATGTAGGAACCGCCATATGCCTTACGGGTGATAACGGTAACCTTTGGAACAGTTGCCTCACTGTATGCATACAACATCTTGGCACCATGACGAATGATACCGCCATGCTCCTGACCAACACCTGGCAGGAAGCCTGGTACGTCAACCAGGTTAACCAATGGAATGTTGAAAGCGTCGCACACACGAATGAAACGAGCAGCCTTATCAGAAGCATCAATATCAAGGCAGCCGCCCATAACCTTAGGCTGATTTGCAATGATACCTACGCTACGGCCATCAAACCGAGCAAAGCAGGTAATGATGTTGGTAGCAAAATGCTGATGTACTTCATAGAACTCGCCGTTATCCACTAATGCAGTAATAACATCCTTCATGTCATATGGCTGATTAGGGTCATCTGGAATAACGGTGTTCAAGGACTCATCCATACGACTTGCGTCATCGCCAGTTTCAACAATTGGAGCAGTCTCCATGTTGTTGCTTGGCAGGAAGCCCAAGAGATAGCGGATCTGCTCAATGCAGTCCTTCTCATCAGTTGCAGCAAAGTGAGCTACACCGGACTTGCTGTTGTGGGTCATGGCACCACCCAAAGCCTCAGCAGTAACCTCCTCGAAGGTTACGGACTTAATAACAGCCGGACCAGTGATAAACATCTGAGAGGTCTTATCTACCATGTAGATGAAGTCAGTGATAGCTGGGGAATATACAGCTCCACCTGCACAAGGTCCCATGATTACAGAAATCTGAGGTACAACACCGGAAGCAGCGGTATTGCGGAAGAAGATTCCAGCATAACCGGACAAGGCATCTACAGCCTCCTGAATACGGGCACCACCGGAATCGTTGATACCGATGATAGGTGCACCCATCTTCATAGCCATATCCTGTACCTTCCAGATCTTCTTGGCATGCATCTCACCCAAGGAACCACCCTCAACGGTGAAATCCTGAGCAAAAGCATAAACCAGACGGCCGTCAACGGTACCATAACCGGTTACAACGCCCTCAGCTGGCAGGTCTTTCTTCTCCTGACCGAAGTTTGTGCAACGATGCTTTACAAATGCATCCAACTCTACAAAGGAACCCTCATCAAAGAGAAGCTCAAGACGCTCACGAGCGGTCATCTTGCCCTTTTCATGCTGCTTAGCAATACGGGCTTCACCGCCACCAAGCTCAATATGAGCCTTCTTTTTCTTCATAAGTTCAATTTTTTCCTGAACTGTAGCCATTTTTTTCCTCCTATACAGCCTTTACCAGGCTGAATTATTCTTTTCCGACAAATGCCGATTAGCGATCCTCATGCTGGCAGAATTCCAACAAAACGCCACCAGTGGATTTTGGATGAGCAAAAGCGATGTCAGCGCCGCCAGCACCCTTACGAGGAGCCTTGTCAATCATAACAATGCCCTTCTCCTGGAGATCAGCAATTGCTGCAGGAAGATCATCAACCCGGAGAGCGATGTGCTGAATGCCGCCACGGCCGCCGTTCTTTTCGATGAACTTGGCAATAGGGCTGTCATCAGCAGTACCAACCAACAGCTCAATCTCAGAACCGTTTGGAGTTGGATGGAAGGTAGTAGTAACCTTCTGCTCTGCCACAGTCTCTTCACCAGTGCAAGCCAGACCAATAGTAGTCCAGAGATCCTTGCCTTCGTTTAAATCCTTGCATGCAATACCAATATGGTCAACGCCTAAAATCTTGAATGCCATTTTTGTTTTCCCCCTAAATCCTTCATTATCACACTTATTTGAGCATGCTCTTCATTATATTCCCTACCACAGTATAAGGGTCGGTTTCCCGGGCCTTTATCTGCTCTACGTATTTATCCATCTCACCGGTTTCCACCAGCTTTTTGGTAATGTAGGAACCAATATTGTTATGAAGAACATCCATCATCTCATTTTTGGAACGCTCGGTGCGTCTCTTGGTTAAAATCCCGTTATTACTGATATACTGGAAATGTTTTTCGATGTTCTCGATGGTTTCGGTAATACCCTCATTCTGACTGGCAATTACCTTCTGGATAGGCGGGCGCCAATCCGTCATCATACCATCAAGATCCAACATCATGTTCATTTCCCGGACCAGCTTGTCCGCACCATCATGGTCGGCCTTGTTAATGGTGAACACATCACCGATTTCCAATATACCGGCCTTGATAGCCTGAATATCATCACCC
Organism: uncultured Anaerovibrio sp.; assembly: GCA_902785445.1. Classification (GTDB taxonomy): domain Bacteria; phylum Bacillota; class Negativicutes; order Selenomonadales; family Selenomonadaceae; genus Anaerovibrio. The sequence continues at coordinate 3,229 of CACZYN010000002.1, read as the reverse complement.
ATACCGGGAATAAGTACTACCATTGTTGTATCAGCTGCTTTAACAATATCTACCTCAGACTGTCCCACACCTACAGTCTCAACGAAGATAATGTCTTTACCGAAAGCATCCATTGCTTTAACTGCATCGGCTGTCTTATGAGACAATCCGCCAAGGCTTCCGCGAGTTCCCATACTACGAATGAAAACTCCCTCGTCCATGGTCAGACTGTTCATCCTGATGCGGTCACCAAGAATGGCTCCACCGGTAAATGGGCTGGTTGGATCAATGGCAATAATACCAACGGTTTTCCCCTGGGCACGATAGGCCTTAGCCAATTTGTCAGTCAAGGTACTCTTACCTGCCCCCGGAGGGCCGGTAATACCCAAAACATACGCATGACCAGTATGAGGATAGAGCTTTTTCATAATATCCAAAGCATCATCATACTCATTTTCAATAGCCGTAATAGCCCGGGACAAAGCCAACCGGTTCCCCTTTAAAAGTTCTTCTGCAATGTCCATCTATGCACCACCGTTACCAGCAATAAGATGACAGCCACCGAAGCAGCCGTCATCTCTGCCTTATCAAATCACTTTACGTTAGCTTTAATGAAGTCAACAATATCGCCGGTTGGTGTACCTGGAGTAAATACTTCAGCAATGCCGGCTTCCTTGAGAGCTGGGATATCAGTCTCAGGAATAACACCGCCGCCGATGATCAGAACATCAGTCATGCCCTTTTCACGAACCAGATTTACAACCTTTGGGAAAAGATGTGGGTGTGCACCGGAAAGGATGGACATAGCCACAACATTAACGTCTTCCTGCAACGCTGCTTCCGCAATCTGCTCAGGAGTCTGACGAAGACCGGTATAAATAACCTCGAAGCCGGCATCACGAAGTGCTCTGGCAACAACCTTTGCACCGCGATCATGACCATCAAGGCCAGGTTTTGCAACTAATACTCTTATGCGCTTTTCCATTTCAAATTACCTCCAAATTACAGATTTACATGAGCCTCGTACTCACCAAATACTTCACGCATTACGCCGCAAATCTCACCGAGAGTTGCATAGGTACGTACAGCATTGAGAATATGTGGCATGAGGTTCTCATTTTCATCCTGACAAGCCTTCTTCAGGTCAGCCAATGCAGCCTTAACAGCCTCATTGTCACGCTTTGCCTTCATATCAGCCAAGCGCTTGCACTGAGCTACACCTACAGAAGCATCAACCTTCAAGAGGCCCTTTGGAGGCTCTTCTTCGATCTGGAACTTGTTAACACCAACGATGGTCTTTGCACCAGACTCAACATCCATCTGCCACTTGTAAGCAGAATCCTGAATTTCTTTCTGGATATATCCCTTTTCAATAGCCGCTACAGCGCCACCAATTTCATCAATCTTATTGATGTATTCCCATGCTTCCTTCTCAATCTTATTGGTGAGGGCCTCTACATAGTAGGAACCGGCCAATGGATCGATTACATCAGCCAAACCGGACTCGTAAGCCACAATCTGCTGAGTACGGAGAGCGATCATTACGGACTCCTCAGTAGGGAGAGCCAATGCCTCATCACGGGAGTTGGTATGGAGGGACTGAGTACCACCCATAACAGCAGCAGCAGTCTGGAGAGCAACACGGATAATGTTGTTGTTAGGCTGCTGAGCAGTCAGCATGGAACCAGCGGTCTGGGTATGAACGCGGAGCATCATGGATTTTGGCTTTTCAGCATGGAAACGCTCCTTCATAACCTTTGCCCATACACGACGGGAAGCACGGAACTTAGCTACCTCCTCCAGAACGTTGTTGTGAGCGTTCCAGAAGAAGGACAGACGGCCAGCAAAATCATCAATATGAAGACCAGCCTTGATAGCTGCCTCGCAGTATGCAATACCATCAGCAATGGTGAATGCAATTTCCTGGGAAGCAGTAGAGCCAGCCTCACGAATGTGATAACCGGAAATGGAAATGGTATTCCATTTTGGAACATTCTTGGAGCAATATTCAAAGATATTGGTGATAAGACGCATGGAAGGACGTGGTGGGAAAATATAAGTACCACGAGCTGCATACTCCTTCAAAATATCATTCTGAATAGTACCCTTCAGCTGATCAGCTGGAACGCCCTGCTTTTCAGCTACGGCAATGTACATAGCCAACAATACAGAAGCAGGAGCATTGATGGTCATGGAAGTGGAAACCTTACCCAGATCAATCTGATCAAAGAGAACTTCCATATCGGCCAGAGAGTCGATAGCAACACCTACTTTACCAACCTCACCCTCAGAAATAGGATCATCAGAGTCATAACCAATCTGAGTTGGCAGGTCAAATGCGCAGGAAAGACCAGTAGCACCGGACTCAATGAGGTAACGGTAACGCTTGTTGGACTCAGCTGCAGTAGAGAAACCGGCGTACATACGCATGGTCCAGAAACGACCACGATACATGGTTGGCTGCACACCACGAGTGTAAGGATACATACCAGGGAAACCGATTTCATCAGCATAGTCGGTGTCCTTGATATCAAGTGGAGTGTAAAGACGCTGCTCTGGAATATGCGCACGCTCTGGGAATTTTGCTGTAGCTTTTTCTACGCTGGCATTATATTTATCTAAGCCAGCCTGAATCTTTTCATTGCTCATACGGAATATCCTCCTGTTATTTCTTCATTGTGCCTGTTTTCATAAATCTTTCATGCCAAGACAGTGCCTCATGTAAAATGTGTGGAGTATGGGCATTCTTGGTTTCTGCCAATGCTCTCTCATAGTAATCCATCAGCATAGGCTTGAAGTCTGGATGGGCACAGTTTTCAATGATAACCTTTGCCCGCTGGCGTGGAGACAGACCACGGAGATCAGCCAGACCCTGCTCAGTAACGATGATATCTACATCATGCTCGGTATGGTCCACATGGGAAACCATAGGAACAATAGAAGAAATCTTACCGTCCTTGGCTGTGGATACTGTGAAGAATACAGTCAGGTAAGCATTACGGGCGAAATCACCGGAACCACCAATACCGTTCATCATCTTGGTACCCATGATATGAGTAGAGTTGATGTTACCGTAAATATCGGCTTCGATGGCGGTATTCATGGCGATTACACCAATACGGCGAGCCACCTCTGGGCTATTGGCTACCTCCTGAGGACGAAGCACAATATGCTTTCTGTATTCTTTAATATTAGCATAGAAACGCTTCAAGCCCTCTGGGGATGGGGAGAGAGATGTACCAGATGCAAA
>CACZYN010000001.1 GCA_902785445.1 uncultured Anaerovibrio sp. | reverse complement strand
CTTACCTTTGGTATGAACGGAATTGGTCTTCATCCCCACCATCTGGCCAGTAAGGGAAATCGCCTTCTGTCCCATGGCACGAAAAGCCATAGTCAACAAAGCAATGGAAACCTGCTCACCAGTGGTCAACAGCATATCCATTTCCCGGGGAAACTGATACGGATTTGTATTAATGCCTTTAGCCAGCTTAATCAGGTCATCAGTAGTGTCCCCCATAGCCGAAACCACCATAACTATCTGGTCTCCAGGCTTCTTTTCATCAATGATTCTCTTGGCAACATTAAGGATTTTTTCGGTGGTTCCTACCGATGAGCCGCCAAATTTCTTAACAATAAGCGCCATTACGTACCTCCTGCTGAAATTTTAAACAAAATATTTTAATAAGGCCCCTTGTCCATATTAAAAATACATTTGTTTTCATTTCACTTACTTAAATACTCAAACAAATATCATTATAATACAAAAATAGCATTAGTGACTAGCAAAATTTACAATATTTCCTGTTTTTTGCTTATTTTAACCCATTATACTGTATACAAAAATAAAGACCCACACATAGTGCAAGTCTTCATTTATGCTCATATAGCTGTCTGTATTTTGTTTCAAGGCGCAATACACTTTTGACATATAGCTCTGTTTCCTTAAAAGGAATCAAAGTCACATCAGAAAAACTATCATCCCAGCCATATATTTCCATCCAATTTTCCACATTACCACGACCAGCATTATAGGCCGCCAAGGCTAATATCTTATTGCCATGAAAATCTCTCATCAGCTGGGTCAAATACCAGGAACCATATTTAATATTAGTCTCTGGCTGGCTTAATTCCTCCAAAGAATAATCTTTATCGTCAATTTCTTCGGCAATCCAGGATGCAGTTTCTGGCATAAGCTGCATCAGACCCACAGCTCCGTGGTTGGATTTAGCGTTATTCTTAAAGTTGCTTTCGGTTTTTATTACTGCCGCCACCATAAATTCGTCAATAGCATTGGCTTTACACTCGCTCTGAACTAATTCACGGTAGTGATATGGATACATAAAGGTTCTTTGTACAGTTTCCTGCTGCATAACAAAAAAAGCCAAAAAAGCCGAAAACAATATAGTAATGCCAATAACGAAACTCCAGGTCTTACGCTTAAATTCCCTTTTACGCTGCATATATTCCCGGCGCCGTTGCAGTCTGGCATCAGCTCTGTCCATTCTTCATCTTCTCCAATATCTGCTGGCGAAGCATTTCTATATCGCCGTCATTATAGATTACTACATCCGCCAAGCGTTTTTTCTCTTCCAAACTCATCTGGGAATTAATCCTTCGAAGAGCTTCGGACTCACTGTACCCATTTCTGGCCATCAGTCGTTCCTTTTGCATAGAAAAGGGAACATAAATTAGCCAATTTTCATCAGTCATTGTATCAAAACCAGCCTCAAATAGCAAAGGCACATCCAAAAAAACAATTGTTGCACCACTTTCTTGCGCCAGCCTGACTTCGGCCAGCATTTGCTTTTTTATCAGGGGATGAACCAAAGCATCAATGGCCTTGAGCTCAGCTTGATCCCGAAAGACAATATCCGCCACAGCCTGACGATTTAAGGAGTCATCAGCATGCAAAATCCCTCTTCCGTAGCGGTCAACGTATATCTGCCATATTTCCCCCTGGGGCTCAGCCAGATCCCAGGCTATCCGATCACAGTCAATAACGGTATAGCCTGCCTGAATAAGAATATTGGTGGCAGTACTTTTTCCACTAGCTATGCCACCAGTAAGTCCAATTAGTTTCATTCCAACACCTGACACACCGGGCAATAATGGGTGCCACGGCCTCCTACCCGGATTTTTTCAATGATGGTACCACAATTACGACATGGTTCACCATCCCGTCCATAAGCGAATAAATTATCCTGATGACTTCCCTTGTCGCCATTACCATCCCGATAATCCCTAAAGGTAGTGCCACCATCATTTATCCCATCAGCTATTACCTTATTAACGCTGGCAAACAGCTTTTCCGCCTCCTCACCGGTAATAGACCCCGGCGAACGCATAGGGTGAATGCCAGCCAGAAACAGTGCTTCATCCACATAGATATTCCCTAAACCGGCAATATTGGACTGGTCTAAAAGAAAACTCTTTATTCGTCCTCCCTTGCCAGCCAAAATCTTTTCCAGATACTCCAAAGTAAATTCAGCAGATAAAGGCTCTGGGCCCAATTCCGCCAAGCCCTTTATCTGTGGCAATTCCTCCGGCTTCATGGCATATAAAGTACCAAAAGTCCGGGTATCAGCAAAAACCAGACTGGACCCGTCAGATAAATCAAAAATAATTCTGGCATGGCCAGGCATAGGGGTATTAGGCGGACAATAACATACCTGTCCCGTCATCCGTAAGTGAAATATCAAGGAAATATTATTATCCATTTTCAATATAAGATATTTCCCCCTGCGCTCCAATTCCTCAATAGTATGAAAGAGCAAACGGAAAACAAATTCACCTGGGGTAGGCCATTGTATCTGCCGCTCCAACAGCAAATCTATCTTTTTAATTTTCTTTCCCTTTATATGTGGCTCCAAAGAACGACGTATTGTTTCTATCTCCGGCATTTCTGGCATTATATATTCTCCTTTACTTGGCTTCAGACCAGTTTTTACCTAAATTAATGTCTATGGATAGTGGAACTTGCAGCGTCACAGCCTTTTCCATAGATTCCTTCAATATCCCCTTCACTTGCGCCAGCTCGGCTTCAGTTACTTCCAAAACCAGTTCATCGTGAACTTGCAGCAGGATACGGCTTTTCAGACCAGCTTTTTTTATCATTTTATGGGCCCGAATCATAGCCACCTTGATAATATCTGCAGCTGTACCTTGAATAGGTGTATTCATGGCCATTCGTTCTGCCAACATCCGCTGCATATAATTGCTGCTGTTAATGGCCGGTAAATCCCGTCGCCGCCCAAAGGCTGTCTGAACATAGCCCTTGGTATGGGCATCAGCCACTGTCTTATCAATGAAGGCCTTAACCCCCGGGCACTTTTCAAAATAGCTTTCAATATAGCCTGCTGCTTCCTTGCGAGTTATCTTTAAATCCTGGGATAAGCCATAATCGCTTATTCCGTAAACGATACCGAAATTAACCGCTTTGGCACTGCGGCGAAGCTGCGGGGTAACCTCTTTTATATCCACCCCGAACACCTCGGCAGCCGTCCGGGCATGAATATCCTCATTTTCCTTAAAGGCCTTAATAAAGCTCTTATCCTGGGACATATCTGCCAAAACCCGTAATTCAATCTGGGAGTAATCTGCGGAAAGAAGATAATCGTAGCCTTCCCCAGGTTCAAATAACTGACGAATTTTCTTGCCTTCCTCCCGGCGTACCGGGATGTTCTGTAAATTGGGATCCGAACTGCTAAGACGTCCTGTAGCAGTAACCGTCTGATTGAAGCTGGTATGAATACGATGGGTATTCGGATTTATCAGCGGAATTATACCATCCAAATAGGTGGATTTCAGCTTAGTCCAGATGCGGTAGCTCAATATTTTCTCAATTATCGGGTGAGCATCCCGCAGCTGCTCCAACACCTCTGCATTGGTAGAATAACCCGTTTTGGTTTTCTTTATTACAGGCAAACCCAACTTTTCAAAGAGAACCTCCCCTAGCTGCTTGGGAGAATTAACATTGAATTCCTGACCAGCCAGCTGGTATATTTCCTGCTCCAAGGCATTAATTATACCACCAACTTTTACCGCCTGCTCCTGTAGGCTTTGGCGATTCACATAAATACCATACTCCTCCATATCGGCCAAAACCTTTACCAATGGCAGCTCAATATCGGTGTATAGCCTGGTCAAATCCTTTTTGTCCAGCTCAGTCAACATTTCTCCAACAAAAAGAGACATAGAAAAGGCCTGCCAAGAACATATTTCACTGGCAGCAGTCTCCTTAGAGGTCCCCATTAATTCCGGCGCATATATCCCGGACAGGGATTTTATATCATATTGGCTGCTGGCCGGATTCAGCAAATAACCCATTAACTCCACATCGAATATTTTCCCCATAACTTCTATTCCGGCATGGTAGTACATCTTTACGTTGTGGAGATATTTTACAATTTTGTCATCCGAAAACACAGGCTTAATAGCTTCCCAAACCTGATTATCCGCACATGATGGCGCAAAGAGCATTGACTCAAGGCCATTATCAGCCTCACGGCCTATGGGCAAATAATACCGCTCACCAGCCAGAGAGAGACCCAGTCCGGACAAGCTAACTTCCGGTACCTTGCCCTCAAACAGGGCTGACACATATACTTCACCTGTTTTTTTACATTTATCAGCCAATTCCTTGGCCTTTCCAACCGAATCAACAATATGACATTCCGGAATGGCAAGCTGTTGTTCCTCTAGGTCAGCATCCCCATCTTCCTCGGAAATGAATGGTTGTATTGCCTTCAAAACAGAGCGTATATTATATCGGGTATAAAAGCCCTTAAGGGCAGCACCATTGGTGTTTATTTTAAATGCTTCCGCATCAAATTCCACCGGCACTTCAGTGCAAATTGTCGCCAATTTCTTGGACAATACTGCCTGTTGCTGATTATCCCGGATATTTTCCTGCAATTTTTTGCCGGAAATTTCTTCTATATGCAGCAATACTTCCTCCAAGGAACCGTATGCCGCCAATAATTTTATAGCCGTTTTGGGACCTACTCCCGGAACACCAGGGATATTATCCGAAGTATCCCCCATCAGGCCCTTCATATCAATTAACTGAATTGGATCCAGGCCATATTCTTCCTGAAAAGCCGCCTCATCATAAACTTTGAGCTCAGAAATTCCCTTTTTGGTAAACAGCACCTTTAAATCAGGCTTAACCAGCTGCAGGGCATCCCGATCGCCGGTTACCACATAAGCTTCATATCCTTCGCCTACTGCCTTGTTAGCCAATGTACCAATTATATCATCGGCTTCATAGCCAGCCAGCTCCACCAGAGTTATTCCCCAAGCCTCCAACATTTCGTGAAACAGCGGAATTTGGCTTAAAAGCTCTGGCGGAGTAGGCTTGCGTGTTCCCTTATAGTCAGCAAACATCTCATTGCGGAAGGTCTTTTTGCCCTTGTCAAAGGCGATTACCAAGGCATCCGGCTGCCATTCTCCCAAAAGCTTCAACAGCATATTGGAAAAGCCATATATGGCATTGGTAAATTCACCAGACTTGGACTCCAAGAGAGGCAGCGCATAAAAAGCCCGATATAATAAGCTGCTGCCATCCAAAATAAAAAATTTCTTCTTCAAAACTATACCTCCACGCATAAGCAGGCTTCGTACACATTTATGTACGAAGCCCTTTGCACTAACTAAGTTTAATCCTTCATTTTGTAGTAGGAAAATAAGGTCCTATCCTGCTTGCCACCGTTAACATGCAATAATTTCTCTGCATCATCAGCATTTATATACAGCACATTCTTAAAATCATAAACCGATGTAGTACCATAACTGGTAGTAACAACCCCATTGACCCGATCGTAATGCACAGGCAATTTCAAAGCCTCCGCCATCTGAATCAACGGCAAATAATATATCCCTTCCCGTTCCACGGCTTTCCAGGATATAAGGCCGCCATTTACCTCCAAATTATAGGACCGGGCAATGTAAGTCGGCTGTCCGTCTGATGCATTAATCTTTGCCGATATAGCCGCATCACTTTCAAAGCACTCCACCCCAAATCCGTGGAGCCACTCGTTTACCTGAGCCACGGTAATAGGCTGACGCCCGTAGGAATCCGGATAAATGTAATAAGTTACCTGATCATCCGGGGCTTTTTCCACCACAACTCGATTATAAAAAATCTCCACTGGGGTACCAACTGCCACCCGTTCATAGAGCTCCTCCACATCCTTTTCCATCATGCGTATACAGCCTCTGGATGCGTAGGAACCAATACTGCTTGGATTGTTGGTGCCATGGATGCCATAATACCCTCCAATACCAATCCAACGATATCCCAATGGATTGTCCGGTCCGGAATAGACCACACTGCTTGGATCACGGGAATCCCGCCAAACCGGATTTACTTCCTTTTCATAAACCTTGCGATATCCTATCGGTGTAGGATCTGAAGGCTTACCACAGGCTATCGGATAGAGTCTGGTCTTTGTCCCCTGCTCAAACAAATACAGTCCACGACTAGCCAGATTGATGACAATTTTGGTACCGTCATTCACCATGGGAATTATTTCCTCGCTGGCCTTTTCCCCCTCGGCAGCGAAAGCCAAATTACCCAGCAACATTACTGCTACCGTAATAATTCCCGCTATTTTTTTTACGCCTCTCATATTATCCCCCTGAAAAAATAATTTATTTAACCCCTAACTAAAATTCTATCACGGAGGGATGTATTTTTCAATTAAAAGAGTCCTCTCTGACCCATTGTCAAAAAGGACTCGACATTTTTATTTAGTGGCGCTGATAGCCGCCAATCTTTTCCGTTTTTTACTCTTACGATTTCGAGTACCGATTTTAAATATCGCCATAGGGATTATCAAACTGATTACTCCCAAATAAATCGTCTCCCGCAAATCCGGGGTAGAGGCTATAACCACCATGCAGATTACCTGGGCCCAAATACCAAACAGTGTAACGAAAGGGAAGAACGGTGTCTTATAACGCAGTCTGTCTTCCGAATTTCTGGCCCGACAATGCTTACGGAAATTGTACTGACTCCAGCAGATGGAAATCCAGGCAATGGCTCCCGTAAAACCAGACAAGGAAAGCAAATATGTGTAAGCCATATCGCTGGTATCAAAACTGTACAAAAGGATAATCAGCCAACAGGTGGCAATGGTAATAATTACCGAATTCTGCGGAACGCCATTTTTATTGAGCTTCGCAAAGGTCTTAGGGGCCATACCGATGGATGCCAATGAATACATAGCCCGACTGGTGCCATACAAGCCAGAATTTACACAGGAAAGAGCCGCCGTCAAAATAACGAAACTGAAGCAGGCCGCGAACTTATCCAAGCCGTAATTGGCCAAAGCAACCGCAAATACACTTTCATCCAAACCTGCCTGATCCCAAGGCAATATAGATACCAAAATAGAAATTGGAACTATATATAAAGCGATAATACGCCAGGTTACATTTCTAACCGCCAAAGGAATACTTTTAGCTGGTTCCTCGCACTCACCAGCTGCCAAGCCGATGATTTCTGTTCCCTGGAAATTAACCAAAATAATGGTCATTATGAGGATAATGGCCCAATAGCCATTTGGGGCAAAACCACCGCTGCCCAAGAGCAAGGTCGTCCCAATAAAGCCCTGATCACCTATTATACCCAGTATTATCATGATACCCACAATACTGAAAGCAATAAGAGCAAGTATCTTGATTATGGCCAGCCAAAATTCACTTTCGCCAAATTTATCTACTTGAAAAATGTTTACCAATGTGACCAACAGACAAAAAAGAATCGCCCACCACAGTTGACTGACTTCCGGCACGAAATTATTCATTATAATGCCCGCCGCAATCATTTCGGCAGGAACATAAGTAACCCAAGTGACCCAATAGGTCCAGCCAACACCACAGGCCCAGGTAGGATTTATATACTTTCTCGCGTAAGTAACAAAAGAGCCTGCGATAGGTTCAGCCACGGCCAATTCCGCTAAACAAAGCATGACGCACAAAACAATAGCACCGCCTAACAAATAGGACACTACTGATGCTGGTCCGGCCTGTTCCAAAATATAGCCTGTGCCAAGGAAATATCCGCTACTGATTACTCCCCCTAAGGATATGAGCTGTAAATGGCGGTTTTTCAATCCCCTTTTCATTCCTTTTTCTTCCATTGTCTCATTAACACAACCTTTCAAATCTTTTTTGGTAAAAACGTCCTGTCTACTATACCATTTTTTTATGCAGATTACTATATTTTAATTATATTAATTTTAATTACTCTTCAGTATCCTCTTCAATAACTTCATCCATGTTATCCTCATCATCCTGTTCAGCCTTTTTCTTGTTATGGTGATTGTTAAACAATATAACAGCCACCACCGCTACGCCAATGCCTATCATGCCGGTTATAGCAGAAATTTCCTCCGGGGCAAATTCCGTAATAAGCCAAAAAATCAGCACAACCACCAGACAGATTTTCATGATATTCATAATCTCACTCCCAATTTTATAAAATTAATCTTATTCTAATTATTATTTAATAATAGCATGATAACATATACACACAAAATAGAAGAAAGGTTCTTCTATAAACAGGTCAAGGCATGTGGCTGTTAAAACTCTCCATTTGACAGCTGCACGGAAAATGCTTTGATTTGTATCCCATTATCATTCCTTCTCCGTGAGACGTCCCTAATCTCCAAGGGGCGTCTTTTCATGTGTAAAAATATATTTTTTCACTTGACTTCCCTTGCAAATATATAGGCTCGGTGTACAATATAACCTGTATTATATTGTAGCATGAAGGAGACACAAATGGATATAGAAAAAATGGATGAAGCCATTGGCAAACTAAATATACAGCCTGGCACCAGACACTTTTACTGGGTATTGTTTAAATCCACCTTTCTCATCAGTGCCTTTACCGTTGGTGGAGGGATGGTCATTATCCCCCTCTTAAAAACCAAATTCGTGGATGAATATGGCTGGATTAATGACAAGGAGACTTTGGATATTGCCGCCATCGCCCAATCACTGCCGGGAGTAATGGCAGTGAACGCCTCCATAATGCTAGGGCATCGCATGGCGGGTCTGGCCGGAACATTGGTTACTACCTTAGCCACAGTACTTCCGCCCCTCATTACCATGACCATCATCGCCTTTTTTTACGACCTGTTCGCTCACAATCCCTATGTTCAGTTGCTGTTAAAGGGCATGCAATGCGGAGCAACGGCGGTAATTATCAAAGTTGCCATTGACCTGGTCAAAAAGCTCATTACCAAAAAACAGCTCATACCTATTTTAATATGCATTGCCACCTTTATCGCCGCCTTAATTTTTGAGGTTAACCTCATGTATTGTGTGCTGGTAGATGCCTTTATCGGACTGCTGCTCCTGCGTAGTCCAAAGTATAATTAAGGAGGGCTGATAATGGATATAATACTTCAATTATATTGGGAATTTTGTAAAATCGGCCTTTTTTGTGTAGGGGGTGGCTATGCCTCCCTCCCTTGGATACAGGCCGCAGTAGTGGATAATTACCACTGGCTCACCATGACGGAATTTGTGGATATATTTACCATATCCCAAATGACCCCCGGCCCCATCGGTATTAACGCTGCCACCTTTACCGGCACCAAAATAGCTGGTTTGCCGGGAGCCATAGCAGCTACCGTCGGCTTTGTGACTCCCTCCTTCTTCCTTTGTCTTACAATTACCTGGCTGCTGAAGAAGTACGGAGAAATAAGCACAATAAAAGGGATACTAAACGGTCTTCGCCCCGCGGTAGTAGCCCTGATATGTGTTGCTGGTTTGAGCTTCATATATTTGTCCGTTTGGAATACAGAAACTCTGCCCACCAATCTCTATGAATATGATTTAAAAGGAATAATTGTCCTGATATTAGCCCTAATAGCTCTATACAAAAAGATCAGCCTCATCCCGCTTTTGTTTGGCAGCGGTGTAGCCGGACTAGTACTAGGAATGATACTGTAACAACGTTAATTCAATTGGGAAGGTTGGATTGGCAGATGAAATCTCCTTTTAGATTCGTTCCATTCCATCACGGAAGCCCAGAACCTCCTTTAAAAGTGGACATAATAGTTTTCGCTTCTTGCTCACGTGGCTTCCGGGGTCTGCATTTGCAGACCTTATTTTTTGTTTTCATTTATGTGTACCAACGCTTATCATGGTACAATATCGTTACACATAAAAGATTTATCTCTTGCTAACGAAGATATGGGAGGTATGAATATGCGCCGCAAAGATCGTGAAGTAACAGATTTTTTAGAAATTATTGATATACTTGAACGCTGCAGCACCATACGCCTTGGTTTACAGGGACCTGATTTTCCTTATGTCGTTCCCCTGTCTTTCGGGCTGGAAGTTATGGATAATACACCTATTATTTACTTCCACTGCGCCCAGGAGGGGCTAAAAATCGAGCTGATGGAAAAATCCTCAAATGTTTGTGTCGAGGGGGACATATTCCATAAAACGGAATTAACAGAACATGGTATTACTACTCGCTATGAAAGTTTTATTGCTCAAGGCAAATGCGAATTTGTAACAAACCCGGATGAAGTAAAACGATGTCTTAGACTAATTAACCAGCACTATGGTTATGATGATTACCCATTGGACCGGTGTAATGGTCTTGCTCATTTGAAAGTTGGCAAAATAATAATTCATAACATTACCGGAAAACGAAATCTTGCTTAATTTATTGTTTGCTGTGGAGTGTTGTAGCATCACATGAAAGGCCGGTCTGCGGACCGGCTTTTATTGTGGGCGAGCTGCCGGAAGGGGCATCAAAAAAGGGCTCTTTTTTGAGCCCTTGTGCCGTCAGTGGATATTATATCTGGTATTGTATTCCATATTGATGTCACGTATTTCTTTTTTTCCTTCTATGTACGGGCGGTACATTTCAAAAGGATCACCAGCTCCCAGAGCACATCCAGTGCAATTTTCACAGCCATCAGAGCAGGACAGGGCCTTCCGGACAATTTCCTCACGCTCTTCGCGGGTCGTATCTTTGATGAGTACACTTTTTGCCATAAGGTTGCCCTCCATTGCACGATACAATATCACATTATCTTGGTGTCGACTTCTTTGGCAAAATTATAGCATTATGAGGCAGTTCTTACCATGTATTTTTATGGGCTGGGATGCATGCCGGAGGCGACGCAACACTAATCCCCGGAGGGGAGGCGACTGTACCATTATTTCGTATGAAGGACTTATAGCTCTGGCCAATAACCTCCGCTACGAACCGAGGAAGATAAGGCAGGATATCGAGGCATTGAAGAAAATAATGGGGAAATGAAACAGAGCCTGGTAGTATTATCAAACTACCAGGCTCTTGTTGTGCAATCTTTAAGTAGAGAATTTTTCCTCCAAAGCCTTTACCACTTTCTTAGATTCTTCTACAGACAAATATGGCACTTTTGTGGTTTTTGCAAAATAAAATCCTTTATTTAGCAACTGTTTTAATTCTGACGCAGATATTGAATGTCTAATTTCGCCATTTAATTCAGGCGTTAATAATTCTACATCCATATACATTTCTTCATTTTGAGGTATTTCCTTTGGTTTTGACGATTTTATCTTTCCGACACCGACTACGCCGTAACCTTTATGATAATATAACACATAGTCCCCTTTATTAAAGGCTTGTACGCAATTCTTTACACTGCCATAGGCACTGACTTTGTGCTTGGACACCATATCCCATATGGCGTTTTCATCATATGATCTATTGGTATCAAATATAATTCCTTTGATTTCTCTTGGATTTATATGATAATCGTAAGGCTTTGCAAAAAACTCAAAAAATATCTCATCCGCAATTTCATAAAACCTGTATGGAATATAATCTATATCGATACCCTGTTTTTTCCAATAAGAAACATTTTCCATCAATGCATAATCTGCCGAACTGCCTACAAGTATTAATTTTTGGTGTCTGTTAAATTCTTCAACATTTAATGGCTTGTCCAATCCAAATGCTTCAGCGTGGGCTTCTTGTAAATTAGCTGTTTCAGTATGCAAAAAAGTATTATACATGGAACATAAATCACTATAATTTTTTTGACCATAGTTCTGGCAATAGCGCATAATTTGTAGAGTAACATCACCTGTTACCGTACTGCGTTTAAGCTCAAAAATTAACAAATTGCCATCTCTGTCCAATGCGCATAAATCCGGTTCCTCCTGCATGGCTCTTTCCTGAAAAATAGGCATTAGCTGTCCATTTTCAACATATAAATCAGATAGGTTTTTTGCCAGCAAATTTTCTAAATCTTTTTCTTTTCCTTCAACTACTCTTATATCATGACTTTCCAGCATTTCAAGATTTCCACCGTTATATTTATACAGCATAATATCACCTCATAATTATTAACTATAAACTGGGGAAAATTGTATAACCTCAATATTTTATTTTTATATCTCGCCTATACAGAACACTTTATACATATTTGCAAATACTTCCCAGTAGTTGCTAGGAACAGAATGTTCCGAGGCAGAGAATACAACTAAATCAAACTTTTTATACAATGAGGTATCACTGAAAAAATCCTCAAAATTAACTGCACTGCACTTATATTTTGATTTGAAATCTGAACTCTTTTTTACAAATCCATCCAGATCACTGGCAGTAGAGGTAAAAAACCAATTATATTCATAGGAAGCAACATTGGGCAGCTCCTTTTTTATAACAGAAGGATTGGCCCAAGAGTTATACAGTTCCCCATTTTCTTGGTCGTGGTGCATATCTACATTAAATATCCCTAATGTACTATCCTTGCACTGCGTCTTTAAAATTTTCAATATTTCTTCCTGGGAATTAACTCTCATAAATTTCCCCGTTGTTTTCAGGACACGGCCAACAAGATGATAGAGAGAGGCAAAATTTGGAATAAGCCTTAAATCAAAACTGGCATTATAGTTGTTGTAGAAATCAATCCAACTCTTTATAAGATAGCGGGAATTAAGGCTTTCTTTGCCTTCAATTTTAGGAAATTTCTCCAGACCTGCGGAACTGACATAGAACAAAGCATTTTCATCAATCATTAAAATTTTCATTTCAAAAATCTCCTTTGCCTATTATGAGTTGAAAGCCACTACACTTTTAGAAGGTTTATCCATAAAAAATTATAGCACGGCACAGCAGTTTCCACCATTTACTTTAAATATATGATATCAAGGTGAGGTTTTGGGGCAGGCCTTTTCCAGCGTGAGCAAAGAAGGATATTTATAAAATCTTGTCGAATTTGGACAGCAAAATCTTTCATTATGAGGTGATATTCCTATGACTCCGGAAGAAAAACAGATTGAAATTGAAAAAATCTATGATTCAGTAATATTTCCAGTGGAACATACCTTTGAACAAGCTTATGAGAAATTGCTTAAATATCAGGGCAAATATAAAAAAGAATTAAGTGAAATGTTTACTTATGATTTGCGCCGAATTTATTGCGGTGGTTATTATAAGTATGAAAAAAAACAGACCGATATAGATAACGATGCAAAATCACTATATCTAAAAATATGTGATATACACTTTCATGAATTAGATGAATTAAATAAGGCCATTTGTTATTTTTTTAAAGGTAATAATAAGAAGGTCATTCCATGTATAGAGGAACTGTTTGAACGCATAGAAGGATACGGCAGTGGCTTAAAGCCAAAGGAACTTGATTTCTGCCAGATGTTTCTTGAAAATTTTAAGGATGCATATAAGGGCTTTTGGACAGATTTGGCCAAGCTTTCCAAAAAATACGATTATGATGAAAATGCTGAATTATGTAATTTGATGGATGAATTTTACAGCTGCGAAGATAACAGTCATGCTATAGCTCTGCTGCTAACCTTTTCACAGATTCATCCGAGTTATATTATACCCTTTGAGCTTTTAGGTTATTTGTATGCTAATGAAAAAATGTATTACAACTCTATACAGTGTTTTGAAAAAATCCGTGATAAAAATATACTGTTTTATACAGATTATATTGAATTTGCCTTGGGATGGGTTTATGGAAAAGTAAAGGATTATAAAGAAGAAGAAAAAGCATACAGAAAATGTCTGGAACTATCTCCATTGTATGATAACGCGTTGAACAACCTGGGATATTGCTTATATAAACAAAAGAAATATAATGACGCCATAGAAATATTTAAGCAATGTATTGCCGAGAAACGTGACCTTTCCTATGCTCCACACAATCTTGTACGTTCCTATATCAGAGCTGGTTTATATGAAGATGCCCGTAAATTTATAGCCGAGAATGAGTTTAAGATTTCCAAAAATATAATAGAACAACTGGAGAAAAAGCCTAAGAATAATCAGAAGATAACTCCCGCCGTCTCCGATGAAGATGATATTGTAGATGTGCCAGATGAACAAGCAGAGGCAGAAATTGAAGTTAAAACAAAATTCTTTGAGAAAAAGAGTCAATTTTCCAGTGAAAAAGTTTTGGAGGATGAACTTACTTCCCGCCTCGAAAGCGGTCAGCCTGTATTCGGCTTAAATCTTCATATCTACCGCAAAAAAGGAGATTATTACGGCCGCCAATACCCGTGTGCTGATGGTAAGTGGCGTTTGGATCTTCTATGTGAGGACAAGGACGAAAACCTTTATATTCTTGAATTAAAAAAGGACTCTGGCTACGATGATGCCTACGAGCAAACTAAGCAATATGTTGACTGGTTTGAGAAGAATAAAGTAAAGAGAGGTAAAAAGGTATATGGCATCATAGTCCTTAATTCTCCGAAAAAGAAACTTATAAAGAAGGTTCGGGCTGATGACAGAATACGCCTGTTTGAATATCAGATAGCTTATAAGGAAATCACCTAAATATAGGTTTTATAGTTTAACAGAAAGAATGGCTGGTCTTGGGACTGGCCTTTCTTTTATGGGCGGGCTGTATGCCGGAGGCGACATAAGAGTAGCACCGCTAGTACCTTTAGGTGCTTCCTTTTGTATGCTTATTATCTGCTTACATCCGCACAAGGAAAAATCCAATAAAACAGAAAATTATTCCTATTCCCTGTTTTATCGTAATACTCTCATGATAAAGACCAACACCCAGTGCGATAAGAATTAACGCAGCTGAAACATTGACCATAAGAGGCGCAAGACTGATTTCCCATCCAGCCCTGTACAGAAGTAAATATCCCACTTCAATTCCTACCAATACCACGCCCCAGGCAACACTTACCCAGTTCAAATCCTGAATATCGTTTCTGATGCCACCGCCAGTAAAATAATAGCCTATCACGCAAAGGACAAAACTTACAAAGTATGTAACACCAAGCCCCAGCATTGGACTAAGAGAAACTGGTGTCCATTTTGCTATATTGTGATACAAAACATTTGATAAAACCGTAAGGGCAAAGGGCCCCCAGAAAGCCAACCCGTTCATTTAACCAACTCCTTCATTAAAACCACCTAAAACATAAAGCGTTATTATCCACTCCACTGTTGCTTCCGCAACAACCCTACAGAACGGATAATAACGCTTCTTCACACAATCCCCGGGGAGATTAATAAGCTCAAATATAAATTTGTCTGTCATTATATAACATACTATCAGTAAATTCAAGTGCATAGAACGTTGATTATTATGAAGAATTATTACTTGGATTTGTTACTGATATGTACCCAAATTTTTGGACACATTGAATAGGCGATTATTTTATTAGACATACTATTATATTTCTATTTCATATAGTTTCTTGGACAGCTCAATCATCTGGGCATCATCACTACTATTTAGCCATGTGATGGTCCCTTTTTCTGTGGTTGGATTAAGCAGATTACGGGAATAGAGCCGACGGCGCAGCTGACGTGCTGTGCCCGCCGCCCCATCATATATCTTCACTTTATTGTCAAAGAGCTCACTGATTACCCGACGCACAAAGGGATAATGGGTACAGCCCAAAACCACTCCGTCAGGCTTTTTCTCTCCCAGACTCTTAAAATGTCCCAACAAAAATTCCCGCAGGGCTGGGGAATCCAACTCACCCCGCTCCACAAATTCCGGCAAGCCCGGCAACGGCATTTTAATGATTTCCGCCCGGTCCTTCCATTCCTCCATCAGATTGGCAAATTTTCGCTCCCGCAGGGTAGCTTCCGTGGCCAATACCAATACCCGTCCCCCCGGACAATTAATCACCGCCGGTTTCAGAGCCGGCTCAATGGCTATAATGGGCAGCTGGGGATATTTTTCCCGCAGCCGTTTTCCGGCGGCACTGCTGGCAGTATTGCAGGCAATCACCACGGCCTTTACTCCCTGCTCCAAGAGATTATCCACCACATTGGCCGTCAAATGATATATTTCTTCCGTACTGCGGCTCCCATAAGGAGCATTTTTTGAATCTCCATAAAATATACAATTCTCATGGGGCAGCAGGGCGGTAATTTCCCGCAGAACACTTATGCCACCCATACCTGAATCCATTATGCCTATAGGACTGTCAGCTGTCATTCTACCAAAGACCTTTCTTGTTATATTCTTTAACATTATACACCAATTAACTTCTTTACGGTATGTCACTCTATTGATTTGATTTGTTTTTGTGTATAAAATATAAATTAGGTGAATAAAAATGACGGAAAGAAAAGATTTTTTTCTATACGAAAATGACAATATAAGCAATAATGCGAAGCTATCAACTAAAAGTAAGCGACGCATGAGCAAGTCCAAGTCAGACAACACCCTGAAATCCTATGCAGCCGACTGGAAGGACTTCGCTTATTGGTGTGAAGTACATCAGGTATCATCTCTGCCATGTTCTTCCGAAACCATCGTAAATTATATTAATGATCTGGCGGATCACGCCAAAGCTAATACTGTTGCCAGAAGAATAACCGCCATATCGGAAAATCATATCGCGGCAGGCTACAAGGATGATAACCCGGCAAAAAGCGGCATGGTTATGAATGCCATGCGGGCCATCCGCCGGGAAAAGGGTACATTCCAGCACGGCAAGTCTCCTATTCTTATGGAAACCGTCTCACTGCTGGCAGATTTATTTGATGCCGGTGATTTGGTATCTATACGGGACAAGGCGTTGCTTTTTCTTGGATTTGCGGGAGCATTTCGACGCTCTGAGCTGGTGGCCATCGATATGGACGATATCACCTTTTCTCCTCAGGGAATGGTTATTTTTATTCCCCAATCCAAGGGAGACCAATTAGGCCACGGCAGCAACATCGCCATTCCCTACGCTCCAGATCCGCATATCTGCGCAGTTACTGCAGTCAAGGACTGGATTCATGCTGCAGGGATTACCAGCGGACCATTATTT
This sequence comes from uncultured Anaerovibrio sp., assembly GCA_902785445.1. Taxonomy (GTDB): domain Bacteria; phylum Bacillota; class Negativicutes; order Selenomonadales; family Selenomonadaceae; genus Anaerovibrio. The sequence goes on along the minus strand of CACZYN010000001.1, from coordinate 15,877 downwards.
CGTGGCTTTAAACGCAATTTAGAGCCCCGGGATACTCAGCTTACTGACAAGGCCGTTGCCCTGGTAGTAAAAAAATATATGGCTATGCTGGGTATGAATCCAGATGATTTCGCTGGGCACAGTCTCAGACGAGGCTTTGCCACCAGTGCCGCCCAGCATGATCTGGACGCTTTATCCATCATGCGTCAGACCCGACATAAATCGGAAAAAATGGTATACCGCTACATTGAGCAGGGTAATCTGTTTAAGGAAAATCCTCTTAATCGTATGTTTGGTACAGCACCAAGAAAGGATTAATCATTTATGAAAAAAATTCATCATAAATTTTTTATGGCGATTGGTATTATTTTTATATTAATCGGTGGCTTTGGCTGGGGTTTTACCTATGTGTACGATCATCGGCCTTGCGATAATCTGTCCGGCTACTGTGACATTGATTTTCAAACGGGAGTGGACAGGCAGGGAAAAATTGATTCCGCCACCCTCACCATACTGGATTATCGCTATTCCAGTGCGAAACTGCTGCCAACACTTACCATGATATGTGACGATGATACCTTTGAGCTGGATGCTGCGGTGAGACAGACTCCCCCTAGCTATTCCATTGCTTTTTTCAACGACAAAACCACTTTAAAAAATACTAATAAGCTGTTTGTGGAGTTTCCCCCGGAGTCCTTTGAGGCAATAAAAAAGGCCGATGTTATTACCATACAGTTTAACTATGACAATGGTGATAAGGTTTCCCTGCCTCTTAGCGAACCTGACATGGACTATTGGCGTACTCACCTGCAATAAACAATAAAAATAGGCATTTAACATTCCAAGCAACTTTCCAACTTATAAATGGACAAGTTGCTTTTTTTGTGATAAATTCTTATAGGGTTTTTTGAGCCCACTTTATGTAATTTTAAAGGAGTGTTTTTATTAATGAGTGAGAATCGCGTAATTCAGGTCCATGAGAGGCCACCTATTACAAAAACTATTCCGCTTAGTCTTCAACATTTATTTGCCATGTTTGGTTCTACAGTATTAGTGCCAATACTCTTTAAGGTTGATCCGGCAACTATCCTGCTGTTCAACGGTATTGGTACCTTACTGTATTTATTTATATGCCGTGGCAAAATCCCAGCTTATCTGGGTTCCAGCTTTGCCTTTATTTCACCAGTATTCGCCGTACTCAGCCAGTATAGCTATGAAGCAGCCTTAGGCGGTTTTATCGCGGTCGGTGCCGTTTTTGTTCTGGTTGGTCTGATTATCCGGGCTGTTGGTACCAGCTGGATTGATTTCATCTTTCCACCGGCTGCCATGGGTGCCATCGTAGCCGTTATCGGTCTGGAGCTGATGCCTACTGCTGCTGGCATGGCAGGTCTTACTGCCAAAGAACCAGATACCGTGGCAATCACCATTTCTATTGCCACCTTGGCTATTACTTTGTTGGCACAGATTTTATTCCGTGGCTTTTTGGCCATTATTCCAATTCTCATTGGTATTATCTGTGGCTATATTTTATCTGTAGCCTTTGGTATTGTTGATTTCAGTCTGGTAGAACAGGCTCCTTGGTTTGCTCTGCCAACCTTCTACACCCCAGAGTTTAATCTTACTGCCATTACCATTATTCTGCCGGCTGCTTTGGTGGTTATTGCCGAACATGTTGGCCATCTGTTCGTAACTGGTAACATTGTTGGCTCTGACTTGACAAAGGATCCTGGTTTAGATCGCTCCATCATCGGTAATGGTCTTTCCACTATGATTTCTGGTTTCTTTGGTTCCACTCCAAACACCACTTATGGTGAAAACATTGGTGTGTTGGCCATTTCCAAGGTTTTCAGTACTTGGGTTATTGGCGGTGCGGCTATTTTCGCCATCATCCTGTCCTGCTTTGGTAAGCTGGCAGCTGCTATCCAGAGCATTCCTACCCCAGTAATGGGCGGTGTTTCCATGTTGCTCTTCGGTGTTATCGCCGCTTCCGGTATTCGGGTACTGGTAGACAGCAAAATTGACTACAACAAGCCAATTAATCTGATGCTTACTGCCATCGTACTGGGTATCGGTGTAAGTACTGCCAGCATAACAATTGGTTCCACAACCTTGTCCGGTATGTCTCTGGCCACTGTTGTAGCCATTATTTTAAGCGTATGCTTCAACATTATAAAAAAGCTCCGCGGTGAGGAATAATTACCATGGAGATAACCTATCAGGTTAAAGAAGCCCTGGCCCCTATTTCGGTCAGGGCTTTTCTAAAGAATAATTGTGGAGTTTCCCAAGGGCTATGGCGCCGCCTGAAATGGCACGGTACCATCGCAGTAAACGGAACACCGATAAAAGCCACTATGGCTATGGTGCAGCAGGGAGACACTGTTACCTGCCATTTGCCGGAAAGCTCTGACATCGTTGCCACGGAAATGGACATGGATATTCGTTATGAAGACGACTATCTGATCGTATTAAACAAGCCAGCGGGAATTTTGGTACATCCCACCGGGAAAGACCATACCAATACTTTAGGTAACGGATTAAAATATTATTATCAACGAACTGGACAAAATGTAGATTTTCATCCGGTACACCGACTGGACCGAAATACCACCGGATTAGTGGTAGTGGCCAAGCTCCCCCAGCTCCAAAGTGCCCTGACTCAACCGGGAAACATTACACAAAAAATATTACAGGCTAAAAACATCACCGGAAAGTTGTTTAAGCGCAGCTATTTGGCTATCATCAATGGTATTTTACCAACCCAAGCCGGTGTCATTGACCTGCCCATAAAGCGGCATCCTGACAGTATAATTCAGCGTATATGTGCTCCTGATGGTCAATTTGCCGAAACCCATTATCAAACTCTTGCCGTAAATAATGGCAAATCATTGATTAGACTGGAACTGAAAACCGGTCGAACTCACCAAATACGCGTTCATATGGCAGCTATTGGCTTTCCCCTTTTGGGTGATGATTTATACGGCGGTGACACGAAATTAACCAATCGACAGGCTCTTCATGCTTATCATCTGGAAGTTTTCAATCCCCTCAACAAGGAATATACATCCGTTTTTTCCCATATGCCTTCCGATATGTTCAAAGCATTTTATGGGTAAAAAGACAGGTGGAGTGTCCATATGAATTGTGATAAAATATATGGGAACGACATTTTTTTAGGGGAAGGCGGTTTATAACATGGCAAAAATTGATATTGCCAAAGGACAAGTCTGGCATAAACGTGGTGAAGAAGTAACCGAAATAGCCATCCTTTTGAAGGGTAGCTTCAAGCTTAGAAGCAATGATGACATTACCTTGTCAGCAGAAAATGGTTCTATTTTAGGCGCGTTTCAATATTGTGGTGAGGTTTATCACTATGATTATATTGCTGAGGAGGACAGCACTCTCTTTGTATATGATTACAAGTCCGAGGATGACCTGGTAAATGCCATAAATGAGACTGCATCTGTGGCACCAGCCATGGCTTCAGCCACTATCGACATTCTGAACGGTATAATCGAGACTCTGGCTTCCCTCCACGAAAAATGCGGTAAACTGTGTAAATCCATAAAAAATGACTATGCCAACTATAAGAATATTTGTGCCGAGCTGATGATCATGCCAAACAGCTATGATTCCATCAACATTTTGTTCCCACCAGAGGAACCGGCTATTCTCACCAGTTGGCAGGTTAACTTCTGCCGCAGCTATCAGGAAAAGAATGAGCTGTTGCGCAAGGAATATTATCCTGCCGATATCAACTTCTGTATTGGAACCATTTTACTGGCTGCCAAATTGGCCCAGGAAATCCAACCACAAATTGAAGCGGCTTTGTCCTTTATCCAGCGGACTAAATTGGACAATGATGACTTCATCAAGGAATATCACTCCCAGAAGGCCAAACTGGACGATGCCAAGCGTCAGGAGGCTATGGAGTCCGGCAGTGGCAAGCTGCCACAGATTAAAAATGCCTTCCACACCATTATGGCCTTTGCTGATATTGACCGGGATACCAGTGACAATTTTGCCAAGGATTTGAAAAAATTCATGGATTGTCCTGATAAGACAGAAAAATCTGGTGAAATGCGGGCACTTCGCCTGCGCATCACGGAAACTTTCTATAAGGTTTATGAAGCCGCCTTCTTTAAGGCTCTGGAAACCAATGAGGTACCAGCAGAAGTGAAGATGTTCTTCTTCTTTGGCTTTGTGGACGAAAACATGGCTGGTGCTGAAAACACGGCTGCTCTCTACAAATATGCCCTATTATGGGAAGATGACCCGGAAGGTACTATTCTGCCAGCTTACAAATGGCTGCAGAAAATCTATACCATGGAAGTTAAACCTTCCAAGGACGAATTCGACAATGATTGGGGTGAACATCTGAAGGAAGAAGTGCGCCAGGGCAATGTTACTCAAGCCCAGGCAGATGCCATGCTGAAGGACCCGAAAGCCATGGTTAGTTATGAAATTCATAACATGATTACCAGTGCCAATAAGATGACCTTTGGCAGCGTGTTCTCCTTCATTCCGGTATTTTATGCCCAAATGGTATCCCGTCCATTGGAGCAGTGCCTATCCAGTGTTGAAGCTGTCCGGGCCGCCCTCAATCGGGTACGTTCCATTGATTTTGGCTGTTTCTATCGCCAGGGCTTTACCAGCTATCCAGAGCTTAAAATCAATCGTTATGTCTACAATGTTGAGGTATTGCCATATATTATTCTTATGCCAAACTACGGCAGCCGCGGTGTAATGTGGCAGGAAATTGAAGGTCGTGTTCGTACTACCCCAGCCCATTTCATGTTCTCCATTTTCCATTCGGAAAATCTGGAAAACACCATGGTTTCCATTTGCGCCCAGTTCCGTTGGGAATTGTGCAAACGCGTTCAGGGTGTACATTACAGCGATATTTCCGATCCGTCCCTTACCGCCGAGTATGTTAATTACCTGCAGTTCTACAAGAAGATGTCCGAGTTATCCGACGATATGAAGGAGAAGGTTCGGGCCTCCTTGAAGAAATATGGTAATAACTACCGCAGTGTTTTCGCCTCGGAATATGAACTGTACATCAACAACGAATCTAATGGCATTCCGAAGCTTAATCGAGTGGCCAGAGAGATTTTGTTTAAGTATTGTACTTTATCCAAGAAGTACAGGGATGCTCTCAGCGTAAATCCACAGTACCGTAAATTGTTGGATGCATGGCGAATCAGCCAGGATGAAAAGGAACATACTTTGGATCTGTTCTCCCGCAAAATCCTTACCATGACCAAGGAACTGCCAAAGGAAGTTCAGCTGGAAGCTGAATATTTGAAACTGTAAAGGAAACAAAAAATCGTGCCTCTCATCATGAGAAGCACGATTTTTATTATGGTTAAAAATTTAACAAATCACCTTTTATGCTTTGCCATCGGAGCCCAGAACATTTCTGATCTTATGGGCTACAATGTCCTGAATATTCTGCCGGGCTGGCTTCAGGTACTGACGTGGATCAAAGTGCTCCGGATACTTAGCCATATGCTCACGAATACCAGCGGTCAAGGCCAAGCGCATATCCGAATCAATGTTGATCTTGCAAACTGCACTGCGGGCTGCCTTACGGAGCTGATCCTCCGGAATACCAATAGCATCCTTCAAATTACCACCAAAGTGATTGATAATCTCTACGTACTTAGGAACCACGGAAGAAGCACCATGCAATACGATTGGGAAGTTTGGCAGACGCTTGGAGATTTCGTCCAAAATGTCAAAACGAAGCTCTGGTGGAACTAAAACACCCTCAGCATTTCTGGTACACTGCTCTGGACGGAACTTAAAAGCACCATGACTGGTACCTATTGCAATAGCCAAGGAATCAACACCGGTACGGCTAACAAATTCCTCAACCTCATCTGGCTGGGTATAGGAAGCATTTTCGCTGGAAACGTTCACATCATCCTCAATGCCTTCCAGCTGCCCGAGCTCGCCCTCAACTACAACGCCATGGGCATGGGCATATTCAACAACTTCCTTGGTAATAGCAATATTTGCCTCAAAGGAATGGGCCGATCCATCAATCATAACCGATGTAAAACCGCCATCAATACAGGACTTACAGGTTTCAAAATCTGCGCCATGATCCAAGTGCAAAGCAATAGGAACACTGCTAACCTTCAAAGCTGACTGAACCAAACCAAAAAGATACTCAGCACCAGCATATTTTCTGGCGCCAGCGGAAGCCTGCAAGATAACCGGCGACTGAGTTTCCTCAGCAGCAGCAACAATACCCTGGACAATCTCCATATTGTTGACATTAAAGGCGCCAATGGCATACCCGCCTGCATAGGCTTTATCAAACATTTCCCTGGTATCAACTAATGGCATAAACTCATACCCCCTACATTATTTATTACTACTTGTTATTATAACATAACGAACTAATAAAAAATAGACCCAAATCATAGGAAAACCCTTGACTCTATTTATATATTTCAACAACAGGGCGTATCTTTCCTTTATTATTTTTCAATATTTTCTTCCGGTATAGAATTTATAAAGCGACAAGGAATAGCATTCTTTTCCCGGTTTAACACCGAAGTCAGATAGAGATTCTGCTTGGCCCTAGTAATACCCACATAAAACAGTCTGGCTTCCTCTTCCAAATTACCTGATTTTAAGGCAATGTAGCTAGGGAAAGTTCCCTCCTGCAAACCAGCAAAAAACACCTGATCAAATTCCAAACCCTTGGCCTGATGTACTGTAATAATCGGTATCTTAGGATGATCATTAAGCATCATATCAAATTCTGTATTAGACAGAGAAGTAAGATTTAACAGGGACTTTATCCCATCATAAGTCGATTTGGCTGTCTCATCCCGTTCCCGGATAATTCTATACAGTGAGCGAAGATTGGCCACCCGACTGCTGCCATTTCCACTGCCAGCCGCATCTTCATGCTCATATCGCTCCAAAATTTTGGTATCCCGAAGAATATCCACCATTAATTCATGAGGACGTTTAGTATTCATACCTTCACGGAACTTACCAATCATCTCCCCAAAGGGAGCAAAATGCTTGGAATATTTGGCAAAGAAACGGCGTCTTTCGTCAATGCCATCGGAAATGTTATTATTTACAGCATAAATAAGGCACTCTCCTGTAGCGCAAATATCATCAAAGGCATCATGGGTGGAAACATGAGTGACCTGGCAAAACTCACCTATGGTGGACAGCTTATGATTTTTTAGCTGGGGATAAAAGCGCCGGAATATGTCCAAGGTATCATAATGGGTAATATACTCCCAATTCGGCAAACCCAAGCGATATAACTGACTGGTGAGAATGGATAAATCATAACCAACATTATGTCCCACGATTACGCTGCCCTTGGCAAAGGCCAGAAATCTCTGCAAAGCCTCTTTAGGGTCCAGCCCCTCTGACTGCAATTTTTCATCTGTAATATGATGGGTATGTACTGACTGCCCCACAGATTTGCTGGCCTTAAGAAGCAAATTCAGCTTATCCTTGGCCTCTCCCTTATTATTCAGACGAATTGCAGCGATTTGGATAATTTCATCAGTGGCCGTATCCAGGCCGGTAGACTCCACATCGAAAACCACCACATTAGCATTTTCCAGCTCCCGACGAAGCATCTCAAAGGGTTCATCATATTTAATAGTGGACGGGTGCAATATATCACTGGGGCGTATTCCCAAAGCCACTGCTTCATCAGATTGGAGTCTGGCAATGGTCCGCTCACCAATTCCCTTGGCATATTCCTTGGCAATGCGGCATATACTGGTGTCATCCCAGCTATTAATCATAATGTTAAACACTGCCAAAACATCCTTGATTTCCTGACGACGGAAAAACTTAAATTCGTCCACCAGCATAAATTCCAGATTAAAATCCGTAAAATTACCCTGTTCATCCCGGCAGGTCTGCTTGCGTTTCTCAATTATATTCTGCAAATACTTGGAAATATTTTTATTGTAAATGTTCGATCTGGTAAGAATACATACTCGGGACAAATCCCGAGGCTGTAGACGCTGCAACATAGTATAAATCCAATGAGCCTCCAAGTATGGGCTGTTAAAGGCCTTAAATTGAATTTTCTCACCTTCCTCGGCCGTCATGGCCCGGGCATCCTCATCAAAAAAGTTATTTACCATCTGTGGAAAACGATTTTTGAGATATTCGTAGGAGCTGTTCAGCAAAATTTGGGTAGACCGATAATTTTGGTTGTACACGATAATCTCCGGATCGAAATTTTTCATGAATTTATCAAATATCAACTCTGGCTGGGAGCCTCGCCATTCATAGATAGTCTGAAAAAAATCCCCGCACATTATTACATTGTTTTTCCCGAAGAGCATTTCCAATACACTATACTCCAACCGGCTGGTATCCTGAACCTCATCAATGCACCAAAATTGGAAGCTGTCACGCCACCGTTGCTGCCGCTCTCTGTCCTTTAAAATGTAAAAAGCAGTGTTAATCAGATCACAAAAATCCAGGGCATGATTCTGACGCAAGGTATTATCGTATAAAGAAATAAGCTCTCCGCCCCGGTTCTGAAACTCCATTATCAAATCCGAGCAGGCCCCCTTATAGCCAATACGACTGGCATCGGCTACCCGTTGACCCTTTTCGGCTACCAAACGCTCAATTGTCTGCTGATAATCCTTTACCTCGTCATCACTGAAATAATCATATTCTCCCCGATATTCCTTGAAAAGATTAATCAAACGCTGCACGGCTGTACTCCAGCCACTGGGAGCAGTAATATGGGTAAACTCCGGAATATTTCTTAGCATTTCCAGGCAGTCTTCCTCATCGAAAATGAGAGAATTAGCCGGAATACCAATATCTGAACTCTTGGCCTCCAAGCGAATAATTTCATAACAAAAGCTATGGAAGGTCAGCACAGTAACCCCTTGCCCGGCTTCTCCCACCACCTCAACAATTCGGCTTTTCATTTCATTACAGGCTTTATTGGTAAAGGTGAGACAGGCAATCTCCTCTGGCTGGGCCTTTCCCTGCTGAATTATATTAGCTATACGATAGGCCAAAGTATTGGTTTTCCCCGTCCCTGCCGAGGCTATAAGCAGAATGTTTTTCTCCAGCTCATCCACTACCACCCGCTGTTTGTCATTTAACATAGAACGTTGTTTATCTTGAATATTCATGGATATTTTCTCCAAAGTCTTAAATTTAATAGGTATTATGTAAAATTATATAATAATACCGCAATTACTACCAGTAGAAAAACGCCCTGAAGAGAAAATCTTCAAGGCGTTTTATTCAAATAAGATTTTGTTTTATCTTCTGCCCACGTGGCAGCCGTATACTTCACCGGTTATGGCATCTACACGCACTGCATAGCGCACATTATTGGCTTCACAGAATACATTATATACTGGATGGAAGCGGAATTTCTTGAGCTGAGTTTTGTCCATTGGCTGGGCGTTATCAGATTTATTTTCCACATTAGCTGGTGGTGGAGCCGGCTCGTTCATAGGTGGCATTGGTCTATCCTGTCCCTGCACTGCGTTTGCTGGTGGGAATGGACAGCCATTATTTGGTCCCCCCTGAAAATGATTGTCCTGGCACCAGAATGGTGGATTGTCGTTCGGGCCAGCACTTGCTCTGTGCTCTCCATTATGACGAGGGCCAAAATGGCCATTTCCAGGGCCCCTATGTCCACCATTATCATCAAAATGACCGCTTCTCATACCAGGATGGCCTGGGAAATTCGGATGACCATGATGACCAGGCTGTCCCATAGGGTTAAAGCCCATACCCATTGGCCCATCCGTCAGGGAAATCTCGTTCCAGGTAATGCTGGTTTCATCCACCCCCATTGCATCAGCGGCAATGGATTTTACTTGGGCCTTATCAATAATAGTAACATCTAATTTCTCAGCCTGATGCTCCACCATAGTGGTTCTGGCTTCAGCCATCCGATGAAAATCTCTTATCATAGACTCATGTTTGTACCAGGAATATCCACCAACAGCGATAGCAGCTACCAATACACCGATTCCGGCCTTTTTCAAAATATTCATCTTATCCATAATATGTTCCTCCTTTAGTAACTCAATTACATTTTTATTAACCTCATTGGCTATGTCTGTAGTATACAGCCCAAATATAAACAAATTCTAAACAGAGTTTTAACAAATTCAAACAAATTACTTAATAAAAAATAGGCTTGACCAAATACTCTCGTAATTAGTCCAAGCCTACTTCCAATCATCAATTATTTACTTTACAGTTTATTTCTGTACACAAACCCATCCAAAACATGGGAGGTACATATGGCCACCGCCAAGGCATCAGCCACATCATCAGGCTTAGGTGGCTCCGGCAAATTAAGGAGCTTCGTCACCATATAAATGACCTGCTCTTTGGTTGCCTTACCATAACCGGTAACCGCCTGTTTAACCTGCAAAGGAGTTCGCTCCACCAGCTCTATACCGTTTTTGGCTGCCGCCAACAGTACTACGCCCCTGGCCTGCCCCACGGGAATTGCCGTGGTAACATTGCGGTTAAAAAACAGCTGCTCCACGCCCATTACATCCGGCTGATATTTTTTTATCAGATTATCCAGCTCATCGTACAGCTTCAGTAATCTGTCTTCTGGCTTGGCCTTGGAGCTGGTAGTAATCGCTCCATATTCATGGGCAATAAGCCGACTGCCTTGGGATTCCACAAAGCCATAGCCACAAATAGCTGTTCCCGGATCAATACCTAATGCAAGCATATTTAAATATTATTCTACCTCGTCCATTTCGTAATTGCCATATACTTCCTGAACATCGTCATTTTCGTCAAAGGCATCCAGCATCTTCTGCATGGAAGCAACATTTTCACCCTCAACCTTTACGGTGTTGTCCGGAACCATGGTGATTTCCGCACTGGCTGGATCAATGCCCTTATCATTCAATGCCTGGAGAATATCATCAAAGGCATCTGGTTCAGCGGTGATTTCAAAGACCTCATCCTCAGCCACAAAGTCATCAGCTCCGGCATCCAGTACCAGTTCCATCAAGGCATCCTCATCATCAAAGCTTTCCTTTTCCACAACGAAAACGGCCTTCTTGTTAAACATCCAGGATACGCAACCGGTAGCCCCTAAAGAACCGCCATACTTGGTAAATATGTGACGCACATCTGCTGCCGTACGATTACGGTTATCGGTGAGAATATCCAGCATGATAGCAGTGCCACCAGGACCGTAACCCTCGTAGGTCATCTCCTCATAATTGCTGCCATCGGAAGCACCCAAGCCCTTCTGGATAGCCCGATTGATGTTATCCTTTGGAATATTATTGGCCTTAGCCTTGGAAAGAGCCAACTTAAGACGCATATTACCAGTAGGGTCAGAGCCGCCCATACGAACAGCTATGGTTATTTCGCGACCAATTTTAGTGGTAATCTTACCGCGAATAGCATCATTTGCTCCCTTTTTTCTCTTAATATTAGCCCATTTTGAATGTCCTGACATTACTTACATATCTCCTTTTATATTAAAATCGTGAGTTTTAACTTCCCTATAGGGAACCTCATCCGGGTAACGCAATCCACCGACGGAGCTTTGCTCCTAGTGCCCTTGTGGCGCTTCCCCAAGGGGGAAGGCATTAATTATATCTCTGGTCACCATCAACCTTTTATAAGCCGGTAGAACTTCTTCTTGCCCTTCTTAACTATAGCCTCGCCATTGGTGAAATCACTATCGGAGAGGATGTAGTCCGGATCACTGACCTTTTCGTCGTTCAAGGAAAGACCATTCTGCTGAATCAGACGACGGCCTTCGCCCTTGGAGTCAAATACCTCAGCCTCTACCAACACCTCCAACAACTTAGCCCCATCAGACTTCAGCTCGATAGTTGGCATATTTTCATTGGAACCGGAGCCACCGAATACAGCTTCAGCAGCGGCTTTAGCCTTATCAGCTTCCTCCTGGCCATGTACCAATTTAGTTACTTCATAAGCCAATACCTTTTTGGCCTCATTAATTTCCTGACCTTCCAAAGCACCTAAGCGACGCACCTCATCCATTGGCAGGAATGTGAGCAGGGACAGACACTTTTCCACATCAGCATCGTCCACATTACGCCAATACTGATAGAAATCATAGGTGGAAGTCTTGTCCTTATCCAGCCACAAAGCTCCGCCGGCAGTTTTACCCATCTTCTGGCCATCACTCTTGGTGAGCAAGGTAAAGGTCAAACCATATACGGCATCACCGGTAATACGGCGAGTCAATTCCACACCACCGATAATGTTGGACCACTGATCATCGCCACCCATTTCCAGCTTCAGGTTATAACGACGATGCAACTCCAAAAAGTCATAGGACTGCATTATCATGTAGTTGAATTCCAAAAAGGTCAGGCCTTTTTCCATACGGTTCTTATAGCATTCAGCTGCCAACATCCGATTTACGGTGAAATGTGGACCCACCTCCCGCAAAAGTTCGATGTAGTTCAACTTGCGAAGCCAGTCACCGTTATTAACCATCAAGGCCTTACCATCAGAAAAGTCAATGAATCTGGCCATCTGCTTCTTAAACTGGTTGCAATTATATTCAATATCCTCATCAGTAAGCATTTTACGCATATCAGTACGTCCGGACGGATCACCCACGGTACCAGTACCGCCACCTACCAGGCATACTGGTCTATGACCAGCCCGCTGTAAATGGGACATGACCATCAAGCCCAAAAAGTGACCTACATGAAGGCTGTCAGCCGTAGGATCAAAACCGATATAAAAGGTTACCTGCTCATTTTCCAGCAGAGAACGAACTTCCTCCTCATTGGTACACTGGGCAATATAACCCCGCTCCTTGAGAACATCAAAAACATTGGTTGCCACTTCTATACTTCTCTCCTTTAAACCTGCCATCAGGTTATTTTAATTTGCTTTTTTACCGCCTGGTGCCACCGGTGTAGGGGCTGTAGGGGCATTATTTGGCTTTTCGTTATTTTTCTTGTTGGTATCTTTTTCAGTTGTCGGCTTAGCATCAGTTTTCTTCTTGTTGCCCTTTATCGGCTTACCATCCTTATCCAGGATACGCTTGCCATCCTTATCAACAAGATAGCCGTCCTTATCTACGCTTTCTTCCTTAACAGGTGTTTCAACGGCCGTAAGATAAGCACCATCAAATGACTTAGTTGGCATAGTTGCAGCAACCTTTGTCATAAAGGCCCGCCAAATACTTGCCGGAGTAGTACCACCGGTCATTGTTCCCATCTGTTGGTTATCATCGCAACCAACCCATACACTCACCACTAAATCCGGCACATAGCCCACAAACCAGGCATCATGATAATCACTGGTAGTACCGGTTTTACCGGCTGCTGGACGGCCAATATTGGCACCAGTACCTGTTCCCCGGACCATTACACCCATCAGCATACTGGTAAGCTCATTAGCCGTACTCTTTTTCAGTACCTGCTTGGAATCCGGAACAGATTCTTCCAGAACCTTGCCATTCCGATCCAAAACCTTAACAATCGCCGTATGATTTACATGAATACCATTATTGGCAAAAGTACAATATGCACTGGTAATTTCCAATGGAGTTACACCACGGGTTAAACCGCCCAAGGCTGTGGACAAGTTTCCGTCATTTTGGGTTCCTTCAGTTACAAAGGTGGATATTCCCATTTCCTTGGCATAGTAAATTACCTTATCAACCCCGATATCCTGTGCCACTCTTACTGTAGGCACATTCAAGGATTGCTCAGCCACATATCTGAGGGAAACCTTGCCATTAAAGTTACGGCTATAATTCTGTGGTTCCCAGCCATTAACATTTATTGGCTTATCATCAATGATGGATGCCGGGGTATAATCTGATTCCAGAGCTGCCGCAAAAACAAATGGTTTGAAGGCTGAGCCTGGCTGCCGTTCGGCCAAAACAGCCCGGTTGAACATGTCAGTTCCCCGGCCGCCCACCATGGCCTTAATATGCCCTGTATGTGGGTCAATAGCTACCAAAGCGCCCTGTGGCTGCTTAATACCATTGGCATCGTACATATCCGGCAGGTTTTTCATAGCCTCCTCGGCTGCCCGCTGCATATCCATATCAATGGTGGTATATATCTTCAAACCTTCTTTATAAACTGCATCCGAACCATATTTTTCAATCATGGACTGAATAACATAATCCACAAAATAAGAGGCTTCACCAATTTTCGGAGCTGTTTTTACTAAATGCAGCTCTTCATTTTTCGTTTTATTAGCTGTGGACGTACTAATATAACCATACTTGGCCATCTGGTCCAGTACAGTTGCCTTACGGGTCTGAGCTGCCTGTAAATTATTCAGTGGAGAATAATAATTTGGGCTCTTTGGTATACCCGCCAACATAGCACATTCACTTAAATCCAAATCTTCTACATTCTTGCCAAAATAGGTTTTGGCAGCTGCCTGAACACCATAAGCTCCCTGACCAAAATAAATCTGGTTCAGATAAAGCTCCAAAATTTCTTCCTTGGTATATTGATGTTCCAGCTGTATAGCCAAAAACATTTCCTGAATCTTCCGCTTAAAGGTACGATCCTGCGTCAGATAGGCATTCTTGGCCAGCTGCTGGGTAATGGTGGAACCACCTTCGCTTACCCCCTGGCGACTAATATTAGCCCACATAGCACGCAAAATTCCCCGGAAATCCACACCGGAATGTTCATAAAAACGAACATCCTCCACTGCCACAAAGGCATTTTTCAGATTTTCCGGGATCTGATTCATTTTTACTGGCACGCGATTTTCATCAGCATGCACATTAGCGATCTCATTGCCATTTATATCATAAATCTGCGATGAAGCCGGCGGACGAATATCTGCCAAATCCGCTTTTGTATTTAATGTAGCTGTAAGGAATCCGCAACCTACACCAATAACCATTACTGCCAGTATTGCAAGAACAATTATCAGGATTCGACTTGCACTGCTTCGCTTCTGTGGCTTTTGGGTTTGCCTTGTCCGCTGAGCCGCACCGGTACGTTTTTCCATGATAGACCTCCTAATAAACATATACGCTTCTATTCTATCACAAATATTCTTTTTTCGCAGGTTTATTTAAGAAAAACCACTGTGGCTCCTGTGCCACCTTCACTCATATCTGCAAAATTAAAGTTTTCCACGCTTTTATGACGCTTTAAATATTCATGAACACCCTTACGCAATGCACCAGTCCCCTTGCCATGAATAACCAATACTTGGTTCAGTCCGGCCATCAGAGAATCATCAATAAATTTCCCTAATAAAACCTCGGCCTCATTAACCATCATGCCGCGTATATCAATGTCCCTATGGGCACTCTGGGTCTTTTTCAAAAAGCTGTTGCCACTCTGGGCTTTAACGGAACCACCTGTTGAGGTTTGATTGGCCTTTTTACCCTTCTCCACGAACTTGCAGTCCTTGGCCTTCAAGGTGGTCTTCATGCTGCCCAGCTGTACCTCCAACTCCTTGCCCTTAACCGCCAGAACAGTACCCTTTTGATCCAGCTTGGAAACATAGATAATATCGCCAAGAGCAATTGTTTTCACGTCCACCGGTTTGCGATAGGCTTTGGTGGACACCAGTCCCGGTCTAACACGTTCTGCTTCCTCATTCAAACGGTTACGGGCATCCTGAATGGTCTGCTGCCGCTTCTGGATTCCCATATCGTTAAACTGTTCTTTCAGCTGTTTAATGATATCCTCTGATTCCCGGCGGGCCCGGCGCACCATAGCTGAGCCTTCATCCTTGGCCTTGCGGATTATCTCCGCTTTTTTCTGGGATAACTCGGTACGCATAGCCTCGGCCCGGGCCTCCATGGCCTCTGCCCGATGCAGCTTACCTTCGATATCAGCATTCATCTGCTCATACAGCATTTTTTCCTTTTCCAGCTGATTTATGACCTGCTCAAACT